>JAPLCS010000043.1 GCA_026392145.1 Fimbriimonadales bacterium
ATTTGACATAGAGTAACGATTATAGGGAGCGGAGCACATAAGTCGCAACCTTTCGGCTTAATTCGGGATAGAATTTAGACAGATTCCTTGCAAGACTTTTTTTCTTTGAGTGTTTTTGGTGACCAAACTGTCAAGTCAAGCTTGATTGCAGTTATTGACATCCTTATTGTTGCCTTTATTACGTATCGACTGTTAATGCTAGTTCGTGGGACTCGCGGGTGGCGAATACTGTTGGGCTTGCTCGTTTTTGCGGTTGCCCTGACGCTGAGCGATGTCTTGAATCTTGTGACGCTCCATTGGATCTTAGAAAAAGCGACGATGCTGGGCCCAGTTGCACTGGTTATTTTATTCTTGCCTGAGTTGAGACAAACTCTTGAAGGACTGACCAAGTTTAGTTTAATGCCCGAACGTGTTGTCGAAGCTGGGCACGAAAAAACTCTGGATCGAACAGCAGTTGAAGAAATTGTAGGTGCGGTCACTGAGATGGCTCGAGACCGAATTGGAGCAATTTTAGTCATTGAGACAGGTGCACATATGGACGAAATTTCGGCGAATGGAGTGCCGTTAAATGCGAAGATTTCGTCGTCGTTGCTTGGTTCGATATTCTATGGGCAAAACCCTTTGCACGATGGGGCGGTTATCATTCGGGGAGATTCTATTCTAGCAGCGGCATGCCGTCTACCCTTGAGTGAGTCTGCTCGAATAGATAAGACTCTGCATATGCGCCATCGTGCAGCAATCGGGGTTACTGAACAAAACGATGCCGTTTCTATCGTTGTTAGCGAAGAGCGTGGGACGATTAGTGTGGTGCAAGAAGGAAAACTTCAACTGCTGAAGACCTCCGCAGAGTTGCGTGAGTTTCTCATTAATCAGGTGACGAAGGATGAACCGCGTCCTGAGCCGATAAGACCGTTCCGCAAAAAAGATCGGGACAAAGATAAGACAAAGGTTACGGCAAAAACCGCGGAAAAGATTGCAGAACAGGACGTAGAAATGGCAGCGGTAGGAGTGACACCTCTTGAATAAGGTCAACGTTCCGGTGGCGATTTGGTCATTGCTAATTTCGGTTTTACTCTGGATGAATGTCTATTCTGCAAAATTCAACAAGCCGGTGCAGCGAACAGTATCCCTACCGCTTTCGACCTATCGATTGGACGAAAAGAAGTACGCAGTCACGGACATGCCAAATGATTTTTCGATTACTTTGGCGGGGACTAAAGATCAGATTCGGAACCTAAACTTACCTACGTTATCTGGTTTCGTCGATCTTTCTAATGCTGAGCCTGGGGAGAAGAACTATCAGGTCTTTGTGTATCCAAATACGACTCGAGAACTATTAGTGAACAGTGCAATCACGGTCCGCATCAAAGTTGAGCCATTGACCACAAAGAGGTTGGACGTTACAGCCTATGCAAATCCAACGGCAAAGTCTGCTAGTCAAAATGTCGATGTTTGGCCACGTTCGGTTTTTGTCACTGGGGCAGCCTCTTCAATCGAGAAAATTGATTCGGTTCGTGTGTTCTTGTCCGATGATTCGAAGTCCTTTACACAAGAAGGTGGGGAACTCTCTGCGAAGGCTTTTGATGCGAAGCAAGTTGTGATTCCCAAACTCATTTTGTCGATGACCACCGACTTTCCTCCGTTCAATAGTGATAATGCGACGGGGGAAATGCGTGTGCGTGCGCGTGTGAAGACTGACGCAGTTGCGAGAACTCCAGCTGCTGGAGCGACTAAGTAATATGACCGAAATTCGTCCGATTCGGGATTCTGAGTCTGACCAGTTTCTTGAACTTTTGTGCGACGTGTTTGCACTTGACTTTAATCGTGCTTATTCTTTGTTTAGGGAAGAGCCTATGTTTGATTTGAATCGAAAGTGGGCACTTTTTGAAGGACAAGAAATGATTAGCATCTTGACCACTACCCCTTTGCAATTTGGATGGGGAAATGCGATAGGCATTGCAGGTGTTGCAACTCGAGTCAGTCGACAAGGTGAGGGGTATGCGGGCAAGTTGATTCGTAAAGTGCTTAAGGCATCGGAGGACGCTAATGAAGGTGCCGCATTACTTTTTGCCTCGGACTTGCGTCTCTATGAATCGCTAGGGTTTGAAGGACTCGATCGAGTCGTAAGCGGTCAAGTTGCAACCTTGCCGATTGAAGTGGATTCACGAGAAATTTCTTTTGACCAGCTAAGGGCTAGGTATGACCAATGGGCTTCTGGACACGCTGACAGACTGATTCGAGATCAGCGACGGTGGCAATATTGGCGATGGAACCTTAGAGAGTGCAGGGCGGTTGGAGAAGGCTACTTGTGCTTGGAAAGTGGAACTATTCGAGAAGCATTGCTTCCTGAACCTATGTCAAGATTGCCTGTATCACGTGGCACAGAGTGGCTAGGAACATCGTTTATGACCGACCAATTGGAAATTCCTCTCGGTACAGTGACCGTACCGATGTACCTTTTGGGATACAGGTTTCCTGGACTACCCCAGTTTTTTATGACTGATCAGTTTTAACGGTAACTGATTTCATTTAGATTCCTTCCCAGAAGCCGACTCGTGTAATTTGTTTGGTGCCTTCGGAGAGCATTTCTGGTTTGAACTCAAAAAAGTCAGGGAAGTGAGCGCCGGCTGTGAAGTAAGGTAGTCGTACTGTCGCTGCACCGCCATAAATCACTCCTATTTGTTGGCCTTTGTACAGAGTGGTCATTACGACAGGCATGTCGCCATATCCTGCAGGAAGCATTGACTTGTCTTGGGTAACGTAAATAAGGTTCCGTTGACTTCGTAGTTGGTCGGTGACTTCTGATTTGAAAAAGATGTCGGACTCGCCATTGGCAATAATTCTCCAAAGTTCAGCAAGGTGCCGAGCAGTTTGCATAGAAGAAGGGGAGTTGTCATCAATAATCCACGCGAAATTTCGATCAAACATTGATTTGAAACCATGTTTGAACGTCGGAGCGAGACTGGCGGTGATTTGCCATGTGCCTTTATCTTTAGTCAGTCTGTACTCTGGAGCAAAAGGTACTTTGAGTGACTTTCCATCCAGTGTGATTGTGACTTCGCCACCAGGATTCAGGGCTGAAGTGCGGAGGGTGAGTTCCGCCACGTTCTCAGTAGTCCCTGAAATGGTACGCAAGTAGGTCTGTGCCTTTAGAGTTACTCGGCTTACACTGCGTACTTGATCTTGTCGGTCAATACTTATCCAGTGGCAGCGGCTGGAAACGCCGGGGTCAGAAGTTGCAAACTCCAAGTTTTTGATTTCACCAGCAAGAGGTAGGCGATGCTTGGCGAAGAAATCGAAAATCTTCATATCGTCAACGGCATCTGCACCAGCCTCTGGGTCACCATCCCACCAATGACCTGCACCTGGTACCAAATTAAGTTGGAAATCCTTATGGAATTTGCTCAACTCAGAAGCCATATCTTTCGCTTCTGTCACGGGCACATTATCATCAGCATCGCCGTGGTGAATGAACACACCAAGATGATTGTAGTTGCGGATGAGACCAAGAGTGTCAGAAGGTGACATTCCGCGAAGGAGAATCTTCTCTGTTTCACTTGGATCTGGATATTTTGCACCTCCAGCGTAAGACCAGTAACTTATCCAACCAGCGGCTGGGGAGATGGCTGCAAATTGGTCGGGATAGTGAGCACCAAGTTGCCATGTGCCATGTCCACCCATTGAGTGGCCGGTGAGATAAAGTTGTCGTGGATCAGGCTTGTATTTCTGTTTGGCAAGTTCAAAAACTTCAAGCGCATCAAGTCTGCCTTGGTCTTCCCAGTTGAAACCGTACGGTCTGCGATTTGTAGGACACACTATGGTTCCCCACGATTTTGGCGAATA
>JAPLCS010000188.1:0-10308 GCA_026392145.1 Fimbriimonadales bacterium
CCCACAATGATGTGAGCATCGGGCTCTACTGTGTGAGCAGCTTCTTGGTTGAGGGCTGCTTCCTCTGAAATGGCATACTCTTCCAGTAGTCGCTCTGCCACGGTAGCTCGCTTAGTTTCTGCTCGAACTCTGAGGAGTTCATTTTGGTGGTTCGCATGTCCAAGTGCCATCACATTTTCTCGTGCGGACTTAGCATCATCATTGAGTTTTTGCCCGTGTTCCACTTTTTCACGACGTAGGGTGTTAAGTGAATCGAGCTGGAGATTTTGCTTAGACTTTTCTTCCTCAAATTGGGCTGTTTCGAGGCGAACACTTTCAATCTGTTTGAGAACGCGTTCTCGTTCAGGACCTAGGTTTTCAAGCTTCTTACCTCGCGCGACGTGTGATTCAGTGGCTACCTCGAGTCGTTTTTTTGCTGAGTAAAGACGGCTTTGTGCTTGTCGAGCTCGTTCTTGGGCGTCTCTTAGTCGAATGACAGCTTGTTCTGCATCTGCTGACTTAGAGGCAACTTGCATTAGCAGTTCCTCTCGTGCTTTTTCGAAGATTGAAACGTCAACGTCTTCGGTAGCAGCTAGCATTGTCTGTTGTATTTGTTCAATTTCTGCTTGGGCTTTCTTAACTTGTCGATCAGCATCTCTGAACTCGCTTTGCATGATATTGAAGAATTCTTGTGCTTCGATCAGGGGGGCTTTTGCCTCTTTCTCTTGCTCCTTTAGTGCGACGAGTTCTTTGTTCAGATTCTCAATTTCAGATTCGAGAGATTTTCTTCTTTTTTCAGCTCCTGCTAATTGTTTTTCGATTTCTATAAGTTGCTTTTCTAACTCAGCTAAGTCTGCTTTACGCTGTACGATGCCATAACTTTGTTTGTTATTCAGACCACCCGCGACAGCGCCGCTACTATGAACCACTTCACCGTCCAGAGTGACCATTCGCGTCCATCCATGGGTCTTGGCTAGTTTGAGTGCGTCTTCTAGTAAATCCACAATTACGATTCGACCTAAGAGACTATCAATTACAGGGCGAACTTTTGAATCACAGTCCACTAGTTCACTTGCTCTACCAATAACTCCTTTTTCATTGAGAACTTTTCGAAGTTCATTACTGACTTCGCTTGTACGCATGAGTGAAATAGGTTGGAAGGTACAGCGACCGGCTCGATTTTCTTTAAGCCAAGCAATCGCTCTCTTTGCTTCCGACTCATTTTCAACAATCAGATCGTTTGCAGAGGCCCCAAGTGCAGTCTCTATGGCGAGTGAATAATCCTTATCCGTTTCGATCGCGCTTCCAACCGCCAGGTAAGTTCCTGGCAGCAAGCCTCGCTCAGCTGCTTCAAGTACAGCTCTTGAGCCTTGCGAAAGACCCTCAAAAGCATCCAATGTTGCTTCGATGCCTCGGATTCTTCCTTCAATGCTTGCTCTCTCTGCAAGTGCTTGTCGAAGACTTGAAGCATCTTGCTCGATAGTTTTATTGATAGAAGTAACTTTTTGATGTTTTTCTTCTACTAATAATGATATTTTTTCAACTATTTTCTTTGCTGAATCTACGTTAACTCCTGCTTCGTTAACGGCTTGAATAATTTCTGGAAGTCCTTTTTCGGCACCTTCAAGTTCACGCTTAAGGAGCCGCAAGCGATTTTGCATAGCTTCTTGTTCGGCTTCCCACTTTAGACGCTGATTCTTTTGCTCTCGTGCTTTGTTAAGTTTGGATTCAGATTCACGAAGTGCCTCAGTGAGAGCTTTCGATTCGTTACTTGCTCCTGCAGATTCGTTTTGAATGTCAGTCAAGTTTTGAAGAGATGCTTCGTTTTCTGATTCAGCTTCGATGACTTCCTGGGTTGCCTCGTTTACACGTTGAGAAAGATTTTCTGAATCCTCGGTTAGGTTTGACTCTTGAGCAGAGAGGGAGGTCAATCTTTCCTCCGTAATTTTTATATTGGCTTGGGAACGTTCAAGAGAAGTCGAGGCGGCTTGAAATGCACTTCGAGCAGTATCGATTTCTTGTTCGATTTCGGATATCTCCACGGCGAGGAATCTTGATTGCTCCTCGAGTTGATTTGCAGTTATTTGTTCAGATTCGAGAGTTTTAGTGGAACTGGATATCTTGTCTTCGAGATCGACGAGTTCACGCACAGCAGTACAGAAATCTCTGACTAGGAGCCCAATTTCAACTTCTTTGAGAGATGAAAGTAAACTTTTATAGCGCCTAGCGATTTCGGCTTCTTCTGCAAGTGGTTCTCTTTGCGCTTCGAGTTCTCTTAGAATGTCATCAACTCTGATGAGGCTTCCTCGTGTTGAATCAAGCCGTCTTAAGCTTTCGACTTTGCGAGCTCGGTACCTTTGTACACCTGCTGCTTCGTCTATCCACGCACGACGATCCTCGGCTGATGCTGAGAGAGCTTGGTCAATTTCTTTTTGACCAACAATTGCGTATCCTGCGCGGCCTAATCCTGAGTCGGCAAGTAATTCCAACACGTCTCTCAGTCGACAGGATTGACGGTTTATTGAGTAATCAGAGTCACCACTTCGCGTCAGCTTTCGAGTAACCCATACTTCACTCGCCTCGATTGGTAGTGAGCCGTCCTCGTTATCAAAGCATAAGGACACCTCTGCATATCCAATGGATTTGCGCTTTTGTGATCCCGAAAAAATGACATCGTGAGACGAGGCTGCTCGAAGGTTTTTGATCGACCCTTCCCCGAGTGCCCAGAGAATTGCATCGACTAGGTTGGATTTGCCACATCCGTTAGGACCAACAACCGCCACAATGCCACCATCAAGGCTGAATTCAGTCTTGTCGGCAAAGGTCTTAAATCCAAAAATTTTGACCCGTTTGAGGCGCATGGTAAGAGGTGGTTCAGAATACCCCTGGGCAAGTTGAGTTGGAATCAGCACAGAATGGAACTTTTCAACACCTTGTCCACACTGATTTTATGTTGGGGGCAAATTGGTTTACCTTGGAGTAATCTGAGTCAGCAATGATGTATTTTTTGTCCCAATTTGAGCCGACTCAGTTGAAAGATTACAAAGGATTCATCATTTTAGTCGCCATTGCGTTTCTTGCTGTAATGTGGGGCGGATTCTTCTTCTTTGACCGTTTTAAGAGGAAGGATGATCTGAAGCGTGAAGCTTTGATTGATACGGTTAAATCCTACGAGGTTGGGTTAACTTCCGTGAACCATGAGCCCACCGAGGTGCCCAGCAATCAGAATAATGATTCCGCTTAGTAAAACGAGTGCAAGATAACTGGATCTATTACGTTGTAAATATGCAAAGGTACCGAGTACCGCGCTTGTGCTCGCAAGAATGAGATGGAACAAAAGATTTCCTTCGAGAGTAAAGCCCATCCGCAACCAAGCTGCAATCCCCGTAATAATGGAGCCGTAGGCTAGTAGTACACCGAATCCTAGATTTAACGTGGAAGCATTATGATAGAGAGAAAGGTTTTCTATTTCATCGCTTCTTTTTCTATTTTTGATAGTGCCAATGATTTCGAATATTGCTGCGAGCGTAATTAGTGCAATAGGGAAGTGAATGATGGCGGGGTGTAGAGAGTGCTTAGGCAAAAGATTATCCACCAAACTTACGGACGTCGGCTTTGAGTTTGGATCGCCTGGTTGGCTTCCTGCGGAGATTTCTGTTAGGTTGATGATTCCATCACCATCTGAGTCTTCCTTTTCGATGGTTTGAAGTACTTTGAGCGTAAGCGAGCCATCAGTTGTATTTTCTAGAGCTCTTTGTACTGCTTTGCCGTAGTCGTTTCTTCTTGGCGGGTCGGAATGACATGTCTTGCAAGTTGCTTCTTGGCGGTTGTATGCAGCCTTAAATTGGTTCAGGTATTCCGGCGTTGCAATGGACTTCGAGCTAGTTACAAAGGCAAAAAAAAAGCAAGTTAAAAGAGTGATTTTTGGTGCACGAAGAGGAGTTTCGTGAACATTCTTCAATTTGTTTGCTTGCATAGGTTGGTTTTACCTAAATCTGAAATTTCAGATTTGCTCTATCTTGGGCTAGAAATCTCAATGAGTCCAGGAGTTACTTCACTCACTGAAAATCCTTTGGAACCAATAACTTTTGCCAATGCGATGGATGGATTTGACTCTTGAATATCCCACTGAATCGGACTGAGAGTTTGGACTCGGAGATGAATAGTTGTGTCAAATCTTGAAGCTATTACTTTTGCAAATTCAACGATATCACCGGAGCCCTTTAATTCCGTCTCATTTGATCTCCCAGGAATGACAATGAAGTGTCGAACTGACTCACCCGATGCAGTTATTTCAAAGGCACTTGTAAGCACTTCTCTGTTCTGGAGCGGACAAACCAATTCTTTGCTATCAACGTCAAATTGCTTGAGTAATTGACCTGTTTCATAAGAAGAAATTTTTACTAGTTTGGGGCCACTACTTATATATTTCAGTACAGGGCTACCGTTCACTAAGTCAATCGTAATTTCATCAAGTCGCCGGACTTGCTCTGGCGTAGACCCGGTCATGCTTGCTTGAACTTTGCTTGGCGACACAGCATTGTTACGAATGGTAGCAATCGTTCCGACAAACAGCGCGAGTGACAGTCCGCCAATGAGAATTGGGCGGAACCAAGATAGTAATGATGAAGCTGAAAGTGAAAATCTATTAGAATGAGCCGCTTCGAGTTTGGAGGTTATTACTGTAGCAAGGAATTGGGGGAGTTCAACTTTTTCCTCGGGAAGAAGTGTGAGAGCTTCCATCATGGAACAGAATTTTGCATACTCGTTTCTTAGTTCCGTGTCGGATTCCATTCTGAAGCGAACCTGTTGTGCAATGCCCTCATCAAGGGTGCCTTCAAAGAGTGCGGAAAAGTGCTCATGAAGTCGGTCATTGCTCATAATAAAGTTCCTTGGATGAATCCTTTGAAGTGTTACAGGGGTTTGACTGGACTAGATTCTGAAAAGTTCCTCGTCTTGACTTAATATTTCTTTGAGGCTGAGGCGTGCGCGATTGAGTCGGCTTTTTACCGTACCAATTGGCAAATCAAGTGCTTCGGCAATTTCCTCGTAGCTTAGTTGCTCAGCATGAAACATGACCATCATTCCTTTTTGAAACTCTGGCAGTTTGTCAAGAGCTCGGTTGAGCAAAATTTCCCTTTGATGACGTTCAACAATTTCATCTGTTTTGGTGGCGGTATCTTCGTATTCACGGGCTATTTCCTCATCTTCAAGCTGAAAACTAGCATCCATAGAAACCGTGTTTTTCGAACGATCTTTCTTTCGTATGTCTAAGTAGCAGTTGGTAACGACTCTGTAAAGCCATGTTGTGAAGGCACTGTTTCCCTTGAAGTTCTTTACAGAATTGTTGATTCGAAGAAATGAATCTGCAACTACATCGGCTGCCTCTTCAGGGTTGCGAGTGAGACGGTAGGCGTAAGTATATGCGCGATTCTGATGTTTTCTAATAAGTTCGTTCAGTGCGTATGAATCACCAGCTTTAATTTTTTCGATGAGGATCGAGTCGCTCTGGAAAAATTCAGGTGCCCCATGGTCTATGCCTTGATTGTCATACATCTGATTTGAGCCCCCACCGATTGATTTAGAATCCACTCGATCGCAATTTTAAGCTGTTTTGCAACAACACTTTTAGACTATTTGACTGAACTTGCCTGATTTTGTTTCACCGCTTCAAGAATCGCTTGTTGTTCCTCTGCTCCGAGGTTTCGATCCGACTTCCCGCCTACGATATTCTTTCCGTACACTTTGTTATCAGCTCGGCCAACGATACTAGACACTACCGCACCGTCTCCATTATCATCATAAATTGCCATTGCAAAGGATTGAAGTCCGCCAATGTCTTGAAACGCATCGTATCTCACGAGTCCAACATGGCGTTTGGAGCGTTGCATCTTTCGTTCAAGGATTGCTGTTCGATGATCTATTGATTCCACCTGTTTTTGGAGGTTTCTTCTTTCTTCCAAATGTTCTCTGAGCATTATCTCCATGCTTGACTCGCTTTCATCGGATAAAAGAACAGCAAATCGCTTGTGAAGTTTGTTGACTGTAATCGTGGCTCTAATTAGTAATGCCATCATCAGTATTACAAGCAGGGAGAGTCCGGCAAGAATTGTTCCGGAATTGTCTCTCAAACTGGTTATAATCGTTGTCATAGGAATCGGGATTCAGTATAGCTTTTTGGCATAGATATCCTCCTCAAGAATTCGTCAACGGTATGAAAATTCGTGGTGGCAATGTGAGAATTGATTCGCTACTGAAGATTGAAGTGGAGACTAAAGGGAATGGATTCAACGACCAACCGTGATAATGGAGAAAACATTTTGGTTACCCAGATTGAGGTTGATAATCCGGCTCCGAAGAAGAGGTCAGTTCGGTCCTTCACTATTTTTCTATTGATGACCTTAGGGTTGGCTTTGTTTTTCCATTTCAGTTTCACGATGGTTGTCGTACGGGGAGAGTCAATGCATCCCACCTTAATGAATGGTCGTAAGGTTTTGACTACCAAGGCATATTGGTTGGTTGGAAAGATTAAACCAGGCGACATCATTGTTCTTCAGGAGGAGAAATCCAATGGTTATTTCATCAAGAGAGTGAAGGGTTTGCCTGGTGACAGGATTGACTGGGTTTTTGCCCCACAGAATTGGCCGCTGGTGAATGGACCGTACATCGTGCCTGAAAATGGCATTTATGTAATTGGCGATAATCTCAATCATTCGGACGATAGTAGGAAGTTCGGTGCTTTCCGCGAAGATAAGATTCTTGGAAAGGTACTTACGTGGCAGTAAAGAAGTTTCCGAGTGGCACTTATGGGAAGGCTAAGTTAACTTTTTTCCCCGCACCCTATCGATCTCCCATCAGGTCGTTTGCATCACTCGTAATTCCTATTCAAGGAAGTGCTGTTTTGCTCGCTCATATTGGCGACCGTGGATGGTGCATTCCTTCAGGGCGTGTTGAAGCAGGCGAAGATTCAATTGAAGCTGCACGAAGAGAGTGTATGGAGGAAACAGGTGCGACCCTCACTTGTCTACAGTACATCGGTTGCTACCAGATGTCTGAAAAAGGGGAGACCCGTTGGTCAGATTTATTTGTTGCTAAGGTTGGGGACATGGGCGAAATTTCGAAACCGAAGGAGTCGTTAGGAAGAAAGTTCGTTGAGCGCGAAGATTTGCCGACTGAGTACTACTTTTGGAATGATTTGACTCGATGTGTGTTCGATCACGCGTTTTCAATTATTCAACGAGAGAAGTAAGTTTTTTCCGCACTTTGGAAACTTGGATTGATGTTCGACGTTGCCTCAGGAAATCTGGGTGTATTTGTTGGTTTCAAAGGGAATTGAAAGCTTCAAGTTGCGTAGAATAGATACATATGGCAGCACAACGTACAGTTGTAGTGGTGGGTGGCGGACTCGCAGGACTCATGGCGGCGATGAAACTCGCTGAAGCGGGTCACAAAGTTAAGATTTTCAGCATCGTTCCTGTAAAGAGATCTCACTCGGTCTGCGCACAAGGTGGAATCAATGGTGCTGTGAACCTTCGTGGGGAAGGAGATTCTCCCTATCTACACTTCGAAGACACGATTACTGGCGGAGACTTCTTGAATCACCAGCCACCTGTAATGCGGATGGCAGAGCGAGCGCCTGCAATTATTTATTTGCTTGACCGAATGGGTGTTCCATTCAATAGAACCTCTGAAGGATTGCTGTCATTCCGACGATTTGGCGGAACTTTGAAGCATAGAACCGCCTATGCAGGTGCGACCACGGGCCAACAACTACTTTATGCTTTGGATGAGCAAGTGAGGCGATGGGAAACCATGAACCGAGTTGAAAAGTATGAAGGATATGAGTTCCTAGGAATTGTGAAGGATTCTGAGGGACGATGCCGAGGAATCACCGCTCAGAACTTGCGCTCTATGGAAGTTGAGGCTTTTGCTGCGGATGCCGTAGTAATGGCAACTGGTGGGAATGGATTAATCTTTGGTAAGTCAACAAACTCGATTATTAACACTGGTGCTGCGGTCTCAATTTGCTATCAGGCTGGTGCAAAGTACGGAAATCCTGAGATGGTACAAATCCATCCGACTGCGATTCCTGGCGAAGATAAATGCCGATTGATATCTGAATCTGTACGTGGAGAGGGTGGAAGAGTATGGACCCCAAGAAATCCAGACGACTCGCGACCTCCGGTTCAGATTCCTGAGAGTGATCGTTGGTATGTCTGTGAAGAGATGGACTCTAAGTACGGAAATCTGTTGAGTCGTGATATTGTCAGCTTCATTATTTATTGCGTCTGTCGAATGGGCAAGGGTGTCAAAGGGCGACAACAGGTCTATCTGGACATCACTCAACTTCACAAGGACTTAGGAGGTCCCTATACTCGCGACCAAATCAACGACAAATTAGAGGGTGTTCTTGAAATCTACGAAAAGTTCATGCGTGAGGACCCAATCACCACACCGATGAGAATCTATCCAGCGGTGCACTACACCATGGGTGGACTTTGGGTTGATTACGAAACTAACGGAGACAACACTTGGGATGTTGAAAGTCCCCGAAATCAGATGACCAACGTTCCTGGTTTGTATGCTGCAGGGGAATGCGAGTTCCAGTACCACGGTGCTAATCGGTTAGGGGCAAATGCCCTCTTAGCTTGTCTTGTTGGTGGAGAAATTGCTTCTCAGGGAGTCATGGCTTACCTTGATAAAGGGGATGTGGCTGCAGATGGCTTGAACTCATCGTTACTTGAAGAAGCGAAGAGAGAAAAGCAGTCTGAGTACGATAGCCTCAATAAGAAGAACGGTAGCGAGAATCCATACCGGTTGCATGCTGAACTTGCTGAAACTATGTGGAACAACTGCGGCATTTGGAGAGTTCAGGCGGACCTTCTAAATGCTCGTGGCAAACTTGATGAATTAGCGGAGAGAGCTCGAAAGTGCAACCTTATTGATGACAGTAATTGGGCAAATCAGGCCGTTCCGTTTACTCGTGCAGTCATCAATATGATTGAACAGTCAAAGGCGATAGTTGACGGTTCCATTACTCGGAATGAGAGTAGGGGAGCACACTTCAAGATGGATACTCCAGAGCGCGATGATAAGAATTGGCTCAAAACTACCGTTGCCGTTTATGACAATGGCAAGACTAAGTTTGAGTTTGAAGACATTGACACTCGATTCCTGGCTCCAAGGGCTAGAAAGTATGCGGTGAACCAAATCGGAATTGTGAAGAAACTTATGGGTGAGGATTTCCTTGCTGGTTTCTCTGCCGCAGCCAAATAAAAGTACAAATAAAAGTAGATGAGTGAAAGCCTCTGAATTGGATTCAGGGGCTTTTACATTTTTAGATTACACCTCAAGATGCTTCAGAAGTTCGTCGTGACCGAAATAGAAATGCTGACTAAATTCACCTGGACGCAGCCATATCAGGGCGGTCGGTACGCCTTTTAAGACGAAGCTTGCTACTTTGTGCGCTTCTTGAGTGGTGACTGCTTCTTGATTCTCAGCAGTAATTATGAGATGAAGAAGATCCTCCTCACCCTCAAATTGGTACCGGTACCTGCCTAAAGTTCCGCTGAATTGGTTTGGTTCTATTCCGATAGAAATGAGCGCTAACTGGTCTGTTGGTCGATCAATTGTTGGATCGAAAGGAGGCAACTTGATGGTTTGATTTTCCCGTGTGAAGGTAAGCACACGGTTCATTACTTCGTCTCTCCGAGATTGTTCTTCATTTGTGGGCTGGATATTTTTTGAGGAATGGTTGCTCATGGGTACCTTTAGAGGCTCATTGGTATTTTTCTAAGCGATCGTTTTGGTTAGTTCTTCGACGACTTTGACTGGATCAACGAAAGTTGCAATATGGTCTACGCCACTTGATCCATCAAATCTTGTTTTTCCTTTACGTTCGGTGACATTGACCATTCCTGCACGATATTCAAAAAACTCAGGATGGAAAATGCTTATCGCGGCGGAAGTACTATGGAGTGATTCCTCACCTCCTGTTGTGACTTGCGGTGTTAACTGGTGACAGAGTTGCGTTATTGATGATTGAGGTAACTCGGAAGGGGATATCTTGCAACTCTTAGCGATATCAAGCCCTAACCATACATGTCTTGAACGTTTGCTCCTTGAGATAAGTAAAGTCGCCAGAGGGTCAAATTGAGAATTGCGTTCCTCGTTGTTGTTTGTCATAAAGGATCCCGCTGCTGTAATAAAGTCTTTGAGTAAAAATGGAATCTCAGGATCAATTGTGAATAGAAGGGCGATGTTCATGAGAGGTCCAGATGTGATTAATGTTATTTCACCCGGACGATTTCGAATGGTGTCTCGCATGAA
>JAPLCS010000188.1:10318-13841 GCA_026392145.1 Fimbriimonadales bacterium
TCGCATGAAGCTTACAGCGCTGTATTGCGCCTGAGTTCGTGATTCTTTGAGCACTTTTAGTTCTGGTACGTGCGTCAAAGGTGTGTACTGTGTTGGAACCGTGCCGTACATGATTGGTTTTGCCGCACCCTCATGAATGGCGACAGAAGGATGATTCAAAGATTGGCAAATACATTGAGCGACGGCCGCTCTCAGTTTAGTATCTCCGTTATTTGTTGTGATACCAATGAGTTCGCATTCGGGCTTACAAAGCAGGTAACTAAGAGTAAGAAGCCCGTCTAGATTGCACCCTAAATCTGTGTCAAGCAGAATGGGAGTGCGATTCATAGATTGCATTTAAGATACTAGAATGTAAGTCCGTAAAACTTGAGAATGAACCTGGCAACTTCGAAGAAAATTATCAATCCTGTTGCATCGACAAAGGTTGAGATGAAGGGAGCACTCATTACAGCTGGGTCGACTCCAATTCGCTTTGCAGCGATAGGAAGCAATGAGCCAACGGTAGCCGCCCAAATGATAATTCCTGGCAGTGCAACCCCTATAACTAGGGACAGAGAGAGTGGCTGGGACCACCCAACATAGGGAATATACGCTCGGAGGAATCCGAGAAAACCTAAGGCAAATCCTATCATACATGCAACCGCGAATTCTCGGCGCATGACTTTCAACCAATCTGAAGTTCTTATATCACCGAGGGCAAGTGCCCGGGTGATTGTTGTGGTAACTTGTGAGCCGCTGTTACCTCCAGCTCCGATGAGAAGCGGTACGAAAAGTTGCAACTTGGCAAGAACACTGAGCGCACTATTCGGGTTAACGTCAGCGCTTTTGCCAAGGTAAAAACGCAGTACGGTACCAGTGAAGAATTCTGCCACAAAAAGAATGAGAATCCAAGGAAGGCGCCTTTTTACCAGTTCAATTGGTGAGAGTGCCAGATAGTTTTCGGCATCACCTGTAACGCCTCCCATCATCAGGAGATCTTCTGTATGTGCTTCATCGAGGACTTCTTGGGCATCGTCAGCGGTTACAATACCGAGCATTCGACCACGCTCATCCAATACGGGTACGGCAGAGAATCCGTATCGAGCTAAAGTTCGTGCGACTTCTTCTTCGGGCATTGTGACCGGCACGGTGATGATGTCCTCAATCATCACATCCCTTGCGAGGCTAGAAGGCTGCGAACGAATGACTCGTTTCAGTGTAAGTAACCCGAGGAGGTGGCGATCTTCGCTTAGAACGTAGATGTAGTTGACCGTTTCGAACTCCTCATCATTGGTATTTCTGATGAGGTCCAGGACGTCCGCCATCGCCGTGGAAGCGGCTACTTCCACGAAATCTTCGGTCATCATCTGACCAGCGGAATCTTCCGGATAGCTTAACAACCGACGGATTTCTTGTGCGTCTTCGCTTGGGATTACGTGGAGGAGAGCTTCAAAACGTTCAGGCTGGAGGTATTCACGAAGGTCAAGCGCATCATCCATGGGAAGGATATCCAAATAGTGCGCGACAGTTGTATCTGGTAACTCGTGGAGAATGCCTTTTGCAGACTCATCTGGCAGTTCAATGAGCACATAGGCGGCAGTTTCAGCATCGAGTTTTTTAAGGACTGATAGCCCAATTTCGAAGTCTGCACGCTGAATGGCATCAGCGAGGTCCTCGGGGCGAAAGTTAACTAATTGGTCCCGAACCGAATATTTATCTTCTGTTGCCGCTAAGGAAGGCAGTCGGTCTACAAGGGCTTGTTCATCCGTTCTCATTGATCACTCCTGTTCGTGCGTTTAAAGTCGGCCGCACGCAGAAGCGGCAATTTAGATTGGACTGCTGGGTTCCATTAGTTCTCGTTAACGGCACAGTACTCGTGCCAATAAGAATTTTGACACTTTATCATTGAGAAAACACCCCTGTTCGAGAAAAAGTGGCTAGGATTGAGATTTTTAGAGATCGATTGAAAATAGGATTGTATAGGGTTAGTAACTACCGATAATAGGAATTGATTCCAAACAAATATGTTAGATGACTTCGGTTGGATATTAACTGGAATGATATGCAACCATAAAGAGGTTCCATCAAGGTTCACAAATCATGGTTCGTACCTTCGCCGCCGCCGATATCGGGAGTAACACTGCTCATCTCTTGGTAGGTTCAACTAATGGCGAATTGGTCATGCGAATTGACAACTTAAATGAGTGGATTCCACTCGGTGAAGTAGTTTCGAGGAATGGTGAAATCCCAAAGGATATTGTTGAGCAACTCGTACTTGCCATGAAGGAGTTTCGGCGTGTGGCTGAAAACAAAAAGGCAGATGCACTTTATGTCTTTGCTACGGAAGGAATGCGTCTTGCAAGAAACCATAGTGATGTACTAAAGAAAATCCAGAAAGAAACTGGTGTTCAAGTAGAAATTATCACGCCTGAACGCGAAGCGGAACTGAGCTTTCGAGGAGTGCAGTTAGACACTGGAAACGTTGAATCCGATTTACTCTTTGAAGTTGGTGGTGGAAGTGCTCAGATTGCCCAAATAATTGATGGGACGTTGGGTGAAAGGTGCTCTCTGAGGCTTGGGACAGGACGTTTGATAGCCGAGACCGGAATCACAAATCCGTGCAACGATCACTTGATGAAGGCGGCGGAGAATTATGCCAAGAATCAATTAAGACGTTGCTCAATAAAAAGTGAAAAGAGGATAGCTGTGGTGAGCGGGGGTGTTGCAAGAGGTTTATGGAGGGCGCTACATACAGACGGAGAGAAGATTTTGTCTCGTTTTGAAATTGATTTTCTAAAACAATCGACTTCTCGATTGCCAATTGATCGGATTGTTAGCAGATTTAATGTAAAGCAACGTCGAGCGGGAACTCTCTTGCCTGGGAGCATCGTCTACTCGGAAATGATGGAGTACTTCGGTATTGATTCCCTCGTTATCAGTGAGTTTGGGGTTCGAGAGGGAGCCATCTTGGAAATGTTCTCGGGAGGAATAAAAGTTTGACTTCAAAAAAAGAAAAAGATATTCATTCTGATACTCGCTATGTAAACAGAGAACTGTCTTGGCTTGCCTTTAACCAAAGGGTGTTGGAGGAGGCTGCTAATCATAGTAACCCGCTTCTTGAACGCTTAAAGTTCTTGGCAATCTTTGAATCAAATTTGGACGAGTTCTATATGGTTCGAGTGAGCGGACTTATCGAGCAATTTGAAGCAGGCGTTTTGACATCCTCTCCTGACGGGTTGACTCCAAATGAACAACTTCATCAAATAACCAAGACTGCCGCACCTCTTCGACAGCGAGCGGCAGATATTTTTAACTCAGATATCTCACCGCAGCTTGCCAAAAATGCGGTTTATATTCGCAAGTTCGCAGACTTGAAACACGAGAAACAAGAGGAACTCAGAGAATATTTTGCCCGTGAAGTCTTTCCGCTTTGCACTCCGCTAGTTTTGTACCCAGCTGTTAGCGTTCCGTTTATTTCAAACCGATCACTCAACATTGTTGTGGAGTTGAATGAAGAGGGCGAAGACTTACGGTTGGCAAGGGT
>JAPLCS010000016.1 GCA_026392145.1 Fimbriimonadales bacterium
CGGTAGTACTCACCAATCGCCGCACCGGCAAACGGAGCAAGGTACTGCTCAGCGTTCGAATCAGAAGCAGCCGCAAGAACGATCGTTGTATAGTCCAACGCGCCATTCTCTTCCAAAGTCTTTACAACTCGAGCAACGTTCGAAGCCTTCTGACCGCATGCAACATAGATGCAGTAAACAGGCTCGCCACCCGCTTCATGGGTCTTCTTCTGGTTGATAATGGTATCAATACAAATCGCGGTCTTACCAGTTTGTCGGTCGCCAATAACAAGTTCTCGCTGACCCTTTCCAATCGGAATCATCGCGTCAATCGCCTTGATACCTGTCTGGAGAGGCTGAGTGACCGGCTGTCGGTCAACAACACCAGGAGCAATCGTTTCCAAGAGTCGGAACTCATCAGAAGCAATCGGACCCTTATTGTCGATAGGCTGGCCGAGAGCGTTCACAACTCGTCCGCAAAGTGCCTTACCAACAGGGACTTGGATAATTCGTCCAGTTTCCTTGACCGCATCGCCTTCCTTGATCTTGGTGTCATCACCGATCAAAACAACGCCGACGGACTCTTCTTCAAGGTTGAGTGCAAGACCGACAACGCCGTGTGGGAACTCAAGAAGTTCACCCATTTGGCAGTCGGGCAGTCCGTAGACGCGAGCGATACCATCACCCACTTGGATAACGGTGCCAACATGTTCTTCCTTGGCAGTTTTGTCAAACTGCTCAAGTTGCTGACGTAGAATGTCTGTAATCTCTTCGGGTCGGATGGCCATGGTTGTTTATGCCTGTTTAAGGGTGTCTTGTCGAAGGGTTTCTCGGAGCCTGCTAAAGGTTCCTCGAACGCTGCCGTCAATCACAAAATCTTCGTATGAAACCTTCAACCCACCTACGAGATGAAAGTCCACACTAAAATCTGCCTCAATCTTTCGATTGAGCTTAGTGCTCAGGTTAGCGAGCAAATCTTTCTTTTCAGAGTCACTGAGTTCAACAGCTGACGTCACATACACCTGAACGGTGCCGCTCGCCAATCGTCGAAGCTCGGAATACTCCGCTTTAATGTCAGGAATAGCCTCTTCTCGTCGCTTCTCAATCATAAGTTTGAGAATGTTCAAGCTAAGAGCAGTTACCTTGTCACCAAAGACTTTATCTAGGAGAGCGAGCTTTTCGTCTCGACCTCGATTAGGGCTCAAAAGGAACGCACGGAAATCACCATTAGCCTGCAGGTGATAATCCACCGCCGCCAAATCAGATTCCACGCTCTCTACGACATTGGCATTGCTTGCCGCATCAAAAAGAGCCTGCGCGTAGCGAAGTCCAACGCGTTCCCCTGCCATTACTTCTTGACCTCCAGGTCAGAAACAAAATCCGCAATGAGCTTTCGGTTCAAATCGTTATCCAAATTCTTGCCAACCACCTTTTCTGCAGCCTGCAGAGCAAGGTCGGTAACGTGAATCTGAATCTCTCGGAGTGCCTTTGACTTCTCGCCTGAAATCTCTTCTTGAGCCTGCTTGATCAAAGCGTCCGACTTGTCGGCTGCCTCCGCCATCAAGGACTGTCGCAAAACTTGCGCTTCCTTAATCTGAGCATTAATCTTTTCTCGAGCTTCAGCTTCAGTCGCCGCAATCCGCTTTTCGTACTCGCTCTTCATCGAAGTCATCTCGCTTCTCAGCGATTCAACTTCAGCAAATGTCGACTCAAGGCTGTCATTTCTTTCACCAAGAGCAGTCGTTAACGGCTTGACGAAGAAGGACTCAATCACAGGAAAGAGAGCAAGGAACACACCAAGCGCCCCAACTGTCTTGCCTGGCTCCAAAGCGACACCGGCCAATTCGATACGACCTACGTGCTCGGTTCCAGCACCAATTTTTTCGTTCAAGAAGACCCCAACCGCCGCAATCGCAAAGCCGAGTACGACTTTGACGATGGGAGGGAGTCCGCCTGATGTGTTTTCGTTTGCCATCTTGAAAATTTGGGGTCCCGGATGAATTCACCCGGGACTAATAAGGGTCGTGTCTTAGCCGCCGATGAGACCCTTTCCGAGGAAGAGGGTGAGAAGGAAGACGAGTTCGACGAACGCCATAGCGATCAACATAGCAACTTGGAGCTTGCTGATAGCCTCTGGTTGTCGGCTCATTCCGTTCATAGCTCCGAATCCGATCAGACCGATGCCGATCCCAACTCCGAGCATTGCGATTCCGTATCCAATGAAGTTATACATGGTTATTTTTTCTCTTGTTTTCTTGTTTGCAGTTACAAATTGTCTTAGTGAGCGTGAGCCCCTTCTTCCTCGTGGTGAGTCACCAACGAAAGGTACACGCAAGTGAGGAGGCAGAAAATCATCGCCTGCACCACGCAGGTCAGGAACTTGACCGGAACCAGCAGCGTCCCCGCAGGAATCCAATGCACCCCTGCCGCGCCACCCGCCAGCTTGCTCATCGCCTCAGCCGCTTGGTGACCACCGTCAATGTTTCCAAAAAGTCGAAGCGTCAACGAAAGGTTCTTCATCACTTCCGAAATCACTTCAATCATGAAAATCATCAAAGTAATCGGAATCATCGCCAACCCAAGCTTCGGCCCAGCAAAGTGCTTCAAGTGACCAAAAACGCCGTTCGCCTTCATCCCTTCGTACTGAACATAGCCAATCGAGCAAAGGGCCATCCCCAAGTTAAAACTCAAATCAGCCGTCGGAGCCACCGGGAAGAACAAAGCCACCACGTTAGAGAAGAAAATGACCAGCCAGAAAGTAATGATAAAAGGAATGTACTTTCGACCGTGGGCACCAATCGTCCCCACACACATATTCTCAATAAAGAGATACAACTGCTCCGAACACTGACTGATGAACCCCTTGAATCCGCGAGGGCTAAATCCCTTCTTCGCAACGGAAAGCAACGTGAACACAATCGCCAGAACAAACGCGAAATAGACAAAAACCGCCAAAAGGGAGTGATGGTGCTCGGCACCCTCTTTTCCGGCTTCAGAACTTGCCAAGGCAAGTGAAAAAATCTCGTTAGGATTCATCTTGTTCGCTTCTCTTTCGAGCTTCGGCAGGAACGAGTCCCCACCCAAACAGCGAGAAGTATACCAGCCCAACCCCCCACATAAAGCAAGCCTGAAACCCACGAAAGTCTCCAGAAATCACAATAAAAAATCCAACCACCACCGGAACCTTCAATCCCAGAGCCAAAAACAGAGCCAACATCGTCGGCAGCGGTTTCGCACCACTCGCCACAAAATGAGTGAACACCCGAATCGCCAGCCACGTCCCCGCCAAAAACATCGAACCCGCGACCACACCGAGCCCCAAAAACACCAGACCCGTCAGCCCGCCCAAATCCCAATTCAACAGCAGCAGGCAAAACAAAGCGAACCCAATCGCCACCCGAGCCTCAAACCCGATCCAACGAAAACGCCCCAACCTACTTCTTATCCTGCCGATTCGTCACCAGCACCACCCAAAAAAGCCCCAAGCCAAAACCGCCCAGCACCCCAATCAGCGTCCAAGCGTTCCCACCCGTCAACTTATTCAAAATCAAGCCCAAAACCGCACCCAAAACGGGCATACCTATCAAGGTGTAACTCACCGAAAGCCCCACCCCAAGTCCGTAGCTCGCCTCCTGCTGGCTCTTCACATCCTTCCTCGCCTGTCGCTCCTGCTCCTGCTTCTGAGCAATCGCCGCCTCGCTCTTCGCCCGCAAAGCCTCCAACCGAGCGTCCAAATCATCGGTCTCCGCCTTCGGCAACTCCGCCGCCGCCGTCACCCGAGCAATCTCCTCGTCCCGATCATCCAGCGTAATCCCGCTCAACCCATCCCGAACCCGAGCCAATCGGGCCTCAATCTCCCCATCTTCAGGCAACTGAGGAGTGTGCTCGTCCGGAAAATTCCCCGGAAACGGATCAGAAGACATCGCCGACATACCCGCAGTTTACAAGAGAATCCTTAACAACCAAGAAAATCCCCACCGCCCAAAGCTAAAATCCCCATCATGAAATCTCCCACCAACCAACAAAACACCAACCAACAAAACACCAACCAACAAATAACAAATCAACAAATCTCCCGCCGAGGCATCCTCGCCTCCGCAACCGCCCTCGCCTCCTCCTTCCTCCTCCCCACCTCCCTCACCGCCAACCCCCAAAAACCAAAACGCTCCCTCCGCATCGCCTACCTCACCGACGTCCACCTCCCCAACGACCCCGAAATCACCGAAAAAGCCGCCAAAGTCCTCACCCAACTCAAAGACTGCGACCTCGTCCTCTTCGGCGGCGATAACCTCATGGCAATCGACCACAAAACGCCCGAAGAAGTCCAAGCCCAGCTCACCAACTGGAACGCCTGGATCCAAAACCTCAAAAAACCCTACCGCTGCATCCTCGGCAACCACGACATCGAACAGTGGGAACCCAACGACAACTCACCCCTCAACGGCAAACGCCGAGCCATCGACCACTTCCACATGAAAGGCAGATTCTGGTCCGAAATCATCGGCGGATGGAAGATCATCGGACTCGACACCGTCCACAAAGACAAAGACACCTTCTACGGCAACATCGACCCCGAACAGCTCGAATGGCTCCAAGCCGAACTCGCCAACCCCAACCAACCCGTCCTCATCGCCGGACACATGCCCCTCATGACCATCACCGGCCTCGCCAACACCGGAATCAAACTCAAAGACGGCATCCACCAGCTCAGCACCGCCACCATGGCCGCCAACGGAAAAGACCTCGTGTCCCTCTTCCGCAAAACCCAAAACGTCAAACTCGCCCTCTCAGGCCACACCCACATGATCGACCGATGCGACTACGACGGAACCAGCTACCTCTGCGCAGGAGCCGTCTGCGGAGGCTGGTGGAACGGCGCCAACCAAGGCTTCGCCCCCGCATTCCACAAAATCGACCTGCTAAGCGACGGCACCTTCACCACCAAACAAGTCAAATGGCAAAGTCAATAAAATAGCCAAAGTTCTCGGTCTTTAATTCAAAGACCGAGAACTCCCCACCAACCAACAACATTAACCGTTAATCGTTGCTCGTGTCTTCAGCGACTAAGCCCATAAACCGCTCAAAAAAGGCAACCAATTTCGCCAAAACACGTTGCTTTTGTTGAC
>JAPLCS010000131.1:0-3098 GCA_026392145.1 Fimbriimonadales bacterium
CATAGTAGTCGCCGCTAAAGGTTGCCGGCACTTCCGCCTGCAAATCAAATCCTCCCACTCTCGCTCCAGCATCAGCAAACATCTCGGCACTTTTCAAGCCAATCCCACTGGCAACCCCAGTAATAAAAACCGACCTCCCTTCAAATTCTCTTTCGCTAATCATCATCAAAATTCCCTGGCTGCTACCGGCGCCTTCGCACTTATGTCCCGACCGTTCTACTCCAAATTGTGATACAATAGGTGTATAAATTCTGGGCACCGAAGAACGGGTGGCTTGTCGCCATCCTTTTTTTTAACCGAATGTTCATCGTAACTACGCGATGTGGGTTCAGTTAATGAATTTCGGGCGTAGATTGTGTATACGAGGAATAACTGATGGATGTAATGCAACAACTAAATCAAATTGCACAAGAGCGTGATTTACCGCTCGAAGAACTTCAGCTAGAACTCGAAGAGGCTTTGGCTGCAGCGTACAAAAAATATGTAGGAGCACGCGGTGAAGTCAACGTCAAACTGGATCCAAGAAAGGGCTGGACTGCAAGCGTTGAAAAAGAAGTCGTGGCAGTTGTGGTTGAACCTTCATTCCAAATGAGCCTTGTCGAAGCCAAAAAGCGGAAAGAAGACGTCGAGATTGGCGACTTTATTCCCATGGAGGTTGACCCGAACCGATTCGGTCGAATTGCTGCCCAAACCGCAAAACAAGTACTCAGCCAAAAACTACGAGAAGCAGAGACCCGAAGGATTCACGACGTTTTCGAAGAAAAGATTGGAGACATCGTTACAGGAACCGTTTCTAGACGAGATGACCAAAATATTTACATCCAGGTCAACAAAGTTGAAGCAGAACTTCCGCGAAGGGAGCAAGTTCCGACCGAAAGATATTCGGCTAACGCTCGGCTCAAAGTATACGTTTACAAAGTAGACGACTCTCAACGACGTCTGAAAGTTATCGTCAGTCGAACCCACCCAAATCTCCTGCGCAAGTTGTTCGAACTTGAAGTACCCGAAATCAACACCGGCGTCGTAGTCATAAAGAGTGTCGCCCGAGAACCAGGACAACGAAGCAAGATTGCCGTCCAAAGCACTGATGAAAGAGTCGATCCAATCGGAGCATGCATCGGACCACGAGGAGCCCGAGTTCAAGCAATCGTTGACGAACTCAACGATGAAAAGATTGACGTCGTGCCATTCAAGGAAGATCCGAAGGAATTCATCATCGAAGCCCTTTCGCCAGCAAAAGTGAATTCTATCAAGTTGACCGAAAAGAAGAATGACCGAGGAGACATGGAAAAGCATGCCTACGTGGTAGTTCCGGAAAGTCAACTTTCCCTCGCAATCGGTAAGGGAGGACAAAACGTCCGACTTGCTGCACGACTGACCGGCTGGACCATCGACATTCGAAGCGAAGGACAAGCGGCAGCCGAGAAAACAGGCGAACGAGTAGCTCCCGACAAAAACGCGGGACGAGACAACAACTCCAACCGGGGTCGAGGGTGAGGTGATGCAACTTGTCAAGACCTCCCAAAATTCGAACCTGCGTAGCCTGTAAACGCAAAGCGCACCAGAATCAACTAATCCGGTTGGCTGTTCAACAGTCGCCAGCCGGATTTTTTAGTGTCACTCCATGGCATGGGGTCGGGCGTAGCGCCTACTTCTGCCCTTGCCAATCTTGCCTTGATCTTGTCCAAAAAGGTCAGGCACTCTCTCGTTCCTTCCGCAAGAAGATCCAACCAGACTCACTAACGAGCCTACAAACGCTTTTGAATGCAAACTGAGGTAAAGAAACTAAACATGACTAACATCGCTGAACTCTCCCAAGAATTTGAGATTAAACCCGGACAGGTTTATACAGTTCTCAATGATCTTGGTATCAACCACGACGGTGCGACCTTCGAAGCGGACGCAGATACCGTTGAATTGGTGAAAGGCGGGTGCTTAGAACAACTCGGCTCAAAAGTAATCACCATGAAGCCAGGGTGCTCTCCTAGAGATATCGCACTTGCACTTGGCGTTCCCCAAGGCGAAATCCAAAAGGCAATGATTACGAAATTCCGAATCACCAAGCGGATTGCCGATGCACTAACCGACGAAGAGGCTCAAAAAATCGTTGATGGATACGGATTTGAATTTGCTCTTGCAGCAGCAGTAGTCAAGAAGAAGCCGGTAGCAGCTCCCGCACAAAAAATCAACGGTGCCATTCCCCGACCACCAGTCGTAACCATCATGGGTCACGTTGACCACGGAAAAACGTCGCTACTTGACTACATTCGTAAAGCAAACGTAGCCGCCAAGGAAGCGGGTGGAATCACCCAACATATTGGAGCCTATCAAGTCCAACTTCCCGAAGGACTCATCACCTTCCTTGACACACCAGGTCACGCAGCATTCACCAACATGCGAGCAAGGGGAGCCCAAGTCACCGACATCGCAATTTTGGTCGTGGCTGCTGATGATGGCATCATGCCCCAAACCATTGAAGCCATCCAGCACATCCAAGCGGCAAACGTGCCGATGATTGTTGCGGTGAATAAAATGGATAAACCAGGTGCGAACCCCGACCGAGTTCTCACTCAGCTAACCGAACACAATGTCATCCCCGAAGCCTACGGTGGTCAGACTATCGTAGCTAAAGTTTCAGCCCTAACCGGAGAAGGCGTCCCAGAACTTCTCGAACTTATCCTTCTCCAAGCCGAAGTGATGGAACTCAAAGCAGATCCAAGAGGAAAGCTTTCAGGAACTGTGGTAGAAGCCAAACTAGAAAAGGGCCGAGGTCCAGTTGCGACACTTCTTATCGAAGAAGGAACTCTAAAGCTTGGCGATGCGCTCGTTGTAGGTAACAGCTTTGGAAGGATGAAAGCGATGACCGACTACCGAGGTGAAAAAATCTCCGAAGCTGGCCCTTCCGTTCCTGTCGAGATTCTTGGACTCAACGAAGTTCCCGGTGCAGGTGACAAAATTGAATTCTTCCCTGACGAAAGAGCCGCAAGAATCGAGTCTGAATCTCGAGTTCAACGCGACCGAGCCAAAGAATTTACAAGCGGCGGAAGAGGACTCACCCTCCGAGACCTAAGAAACCGAAAGAAAGACGATGGGCTGAA
>JAPLCS010000131.1:3109-3759 GCA_026392145.1 Fimbriimonadales bacterium
ATCTTAAACCTCATTGTCAAAGCTGACGTTCAAGGCTCCGTAGAGGCAGTCAAAGGAATGCTTGAAAAAGTCCGAAACTCAGAAGTAGAAACCAAGATTATTCTCAGCGGTGTCGGTGCAATCACCAAAGCTGATATTGACCTCGGAGCGGCAAGCGAATCCATTGTGGTCGGTTTCAATAGTAAGCCTGACGGCGAAGCCAAAAAGGAAGCCGAAAAGCGTGGTGTCGAAATCCGTACCTATACGATTATCTATGAACTCATCGAAGATATCGAAGCGGCGGTCAAAGGAATGCTTGCACCGAAGTTCGAAGAGCATCACTTGGGAGAAGCAGAAGTACGTATGCGACTACAATTCTCCAAGAAAGGCATTATCGCTGGTTGCTACATCACCGAAGGCAAAGTTACTCGAAACGCAAAGGTTAGAGTCTATCGTGGCAGAGATTTGGTTCATGAAGGCGAAATTCAAACTCTGAAACACTTCAAAGAAGACGTTCGCGAAATGACCATGGGACAAGAGTGCGGTATGACCTTCAACGATTGGGAAGGATTCGAAGAAGGCGACAAGATTGAAGCCTACGAAATGGTCCAAGTCAACGCCTAATCTAGTTTCCCAGGCACAACACTAGAAAAAAATCCCTCGGCGGTCTA
>JAPLCS010000208.1 GCA_026392145.1 Fimbriimonadales bacterium
TCCCGAAATCACCCGAACCTGACTCTTCATCGTGAGTTGATCCTGCAAAAGTGTATATCCGAGCAAAGTTGGCTCGGCGAGCAACACGGTTTCAGTAATGGGTGTTGCCGTCGGGTTAGAAACCACAACCACCGTTTCCAATGGGTTATCTGTGGAGCGCTTAAAGGCAAAAAGATGATCTGAAACCAAGGTCCGGTAGTCGCCAACTTTCAAAGCTCGACTATCGTGGTTTAACTTAATCAACGATTTCGTCCAATTCAATTCGGACCCCGCAACACCCGACTGTGACTGCACTAAATCCCATCTCATAGGCGCACGATTCGAAGGATCTCCGCCACCAAGCATTGCCACTTCGTCACCATAATAAACCTGCGGACTACCTGGGAGCGTAAATTGCAAAGCCGTCACCATTCTTCGCAAATCATCTTGCGGCAACACATTGGCTAGCCTTGGCATATCGTGGTTAGACAGCACAATCCAAGATTTCAACAGCGGTTCAAGTCCGACATCTTGCACCATTTCAGTCATGCCAATGCCAAGTTGACGACTAGTAAGTTCTCCCTTCCCAAACATCAAGAGCAACTGCCCAAGATAGATATTCATCAAAGCATCCATGCTTCCCGTCCATTTAGAAGGATAGGTCCATGCTTCTCCTGTGACTAAACTGCCAGGCTTGTGCTTGTGCGCAGCTTTGGTGAGTTTCGCCGTCAAATCAAATCCTAGCTCGGAAGCCACATCCAACCTCCAACCATCTACTCCCATGTTCAAAAAGTGAGCCACCACCGAATCGGAACGGTTCCAAACATAGTCTTGCACCTGAGGGTTCTCCAACCGCACCTCGGGCAAATTCGCAACTCCAGCCCAGCCTCGATACCCGTTCGGATACTCCTTGCCAAACACAAACCAGTCTCGATAAGGTGACTTCTCATCCTTCAAGGCTTGCTGGAAAATTACATTTCTCCTTCCAACGTGATTAAAAACACCGTCAATCACAAGTCGCTTGCCATGCCCTTTCAAGTCAGAAATCAGCCCCTTAAAGTCAGCTTCACTGCCATAGGCTAGGTCAATCTTCTTCCAATCCGTCGCATCATATTTGTGATTCGAAAAAGCTTCCTGAATTGGGTTAAGGTACAAAACATCAGCGCCAAGTTCAACAATATGACCTAACTTTGAGCGCAAACTAGGCAAGTCTCCACCCCAAAACTCAAGTTCATGTGACCACATTCCTGCCTGTACATTAAGTGTCCCAGGAGTAGGCAATTCATCCCATCGCTTCAGCTTCCGAGGTGAAGCATACATTTCCCGCTTAGAGTCCAAATTTAATGCAGGAGCAAAGCGGTCAACAAAAACATGATAAACCACTGCTCCATTCCGCCAATCAGACAACCTTTTTGCATACACACTCGCAGGTGGGGCAGGAATTTCAAAGTTAAGCATAGAAAGTGAAATCAAAGTTGGAATAAACATGGTTCAAACTTGGGCAAAACGGTCCATTTACAAAATGTGGGTTGTTCCTTACTAAAAAGCAAAAAACAACCCACACAATGAACAACGCAGAACTTATCGAGCTGGTCCAGTAGAAACTGGAGCTCCAGCAGGTCCTGGCATATTGTTGAAAAGATCGGCTGGAACTTGCTTTCCTTCTTTCGAATAAAGCTCCTCAATCTTCTTCTTCTTATCTTCAGGTGTCATGGGTGAATCCATAAAGAATTTCACCTTGGCTTCAAATGGTTGGCTGTCAAAAACCTTCTTGGTTTCTTCTTCCGATCCGCCCGCAGGAGCGTTCCCAACGTTACAACCGATCAACATAATCGGCAAAATCGCAATCAATAGCTTCTTCATTGTTCTTATTAGTGGGTGGGCCCGTGGTTTATCCACGGACCCAAACCATTCTTACTGGTTGTTAGGTGTTGCGAGAGTAGTTCCCCAGTTAGTCCAGAGAATACCGGCATCGGTCACTGGCGAAACATACTGGGTGTTACTGCAGTTAGCACACTTCCACATGTTGCCTCGAGTTGTACCAAGGCTTGCAGGAACAAGCCTTCGAGTTGGCTGGTTTTGAACGTGTGAGTCAAAGAACAGCGCGTTCGAAGTTTGGTTGAACATGCCTTGCCACTGTGATCCCCAGAATGCAATACCGTTTGGACTTCCGAAGAGGTACTGGTTATCAACAGGACCGTCAATCATCATAATTGCCTTGGCAACGCTGGTGAAAGTCGCACCGTTACCAGCAGGGCCGATACCGTTAAGACCATCCCCACCGCCAGGACCTGCAATGATGTTTGGACCAGGGTGGCTGTAACCACCTGTACCGCCGCCGCCTGGGCATCCGTTTTGCTTGTAAGCAAACATGATTGGGTTGAACCAATAGTCAACAGGTGGGTAGATATCTCGGAAGTAGGTAGCAGCACCAGTTGCAGACGCAGGAAGGCCAACGCAAGGGTCTGTTGGGACCTTTGCATAGGACTGACCGTAATATCTGATATGACCTGCGAACATACCTTGCTGAACAGTTCCAACTTGGTAAGGAGATGCAGGTGATCGGAAGATATCTCGATTCTTTACATAAGGCATAACCTTAGCGGCAAAGATGTACGATTCGGTTTCTTCATCATAAACCGGCATATTGGGGATCAAATCATCGCTGTCGGTTGCGTACATGTTTGCCGCAATACCGATTTGCTTCAGGTTTGAAATGTCAGATGCTTTCTTAGCCGCAACCTTTGCTTGTGCAAAAACTGGGAAGAGAATAGCAGCAAGAATCGCGATAATCGCGATAACGACGAGGAGTTCGATGAGCGTAAACGCTCTTCGGATGTTCTTCATTTTGCTAGAGGGCTCCTATTATTAAGATTCGCTCGGCTTTGAGCCGAATCCCCACGGTCTCCAGTTAGTTGATAACTAGATTCGAGGGTGGGCGAAGAATTGCTCTCTTGCCGGGACGACAACACCAACGCTGTCTTTGGCTTGAGAATGATTGTTGTTGGTCGATTGGAAACCGAATAACGGCTTCCGGATATGATGTCGAATAAACCCCTAGAAGCATGCTTTTGCACACTTTTCGGGAAGCTGACTGAAATCTCTTGGTTTTGCTCGCTGCGATTAAATGCCACAACAACTGCATCCAAATCGCTTGTTCGTGAATATACTCCTACTCGCCTTGAATCGTCCAAGTTTTGGAACTCAACGTTAGACGTTGAAAGCGCTTTCGAAGTTCTACGAAGGTTGGTAAGCTTTCGATACACGCTCAAAAATCTGTTCTGATTGTTTGCGCGGCTCCATGCCATACCTTTCCGATTCATGGGGTCGGCTCCTCCCTCCATTCCTAACTCATCACCGTAGTAAATCGAAGGTGCCCCAACCCAAGTAAATTGAAGCGCCGCACCCATCAAGGCCAAATCGGCATCCAATCCACATTCATTCAAGAATCGTGGCGTATCGTGACTGCCTATCAGGTTCATCATGTTGCGGGAAATCTGGGGCGGGTAACTCTCCTTAACTCGCATCAAATCGTCTGCGAATTGAGTGGCACTCCAAGTTCCCTTGGCAACAAAATTCATCACCGCATTGCGGAACTGGTAGTTCATCACCGAATCAAATTGATCTCCCTTAAGCCAAGGGTTTCCATCCCCCCAAATCTCACCTACAATCCAAAGGTTCGGATTTTTGGCTTTAACATGAGTTCGCATCTTTCGCCAAAACTTCACGTCAACTTCATTAGCAACATCAAGTCGCATGCCGTCGATCTTGGCGTTATTCATCCAAAAATCACAGACATTCAGCAAATGCTTCTCAGTAGCGGGGTTAAGCGTATTAAGTTTGGGCATAGAAGGAAATCCATACCACGCTATCGGAAAACTCTTAATGAAGTACCAATCTCGATAAGGACTCTTTTCACCACGAGTCCTCAAATCCATAAACTGATCAAATCCCGGTGAGGTGTGATTAAAGGCAAAATCCAGCACCGCACGAATGCCCACTTTGTGCATAGCAGAGGTCAATTTATAGAACTCTTCGTTCGTACCGAACTGTGGGTCAACCACCTCATAGCTGTCGGCCTCGTATCGATGATTCGAAGGCGATTTGAAAATTGGATTAAAGTAGACGGCATTGACCCCCAACGACTTCAGGTAAGGCAGCTTCCCTTCAACTCCCACAGCTTCTCCCCCAAAACGATTACTGTAGGTAGGAATGCCATCCCAAGGCATAACATCGCGGGGGTCATTCTCCCGCTTTCCGTTCGCAAAGCGATCCGGAAAAATCTGATAAAAAACGGTTCCTTCAACCCAACGTGGTGCTTCGAATGGCTTAAACGATTCAGCTCGGACTTGAAATCCTTGCTTCTGCTCATTGTTGGCAAACCAATAGAACGACTGCCCTCCATCCATAAGCTGGA
>JAPLCS010000162.1 GCA_026392145.1 Fimbriimonadales bacterium
GGAATGCTTGTGCTTACTTGCCAGAGCGCATTTTTGCATTTGGTGAGAGTTTATGGCCACGGGCCTCTGCTCTTAAATTCAATCAGTTTCACCAGTCATTTCAAAGCATTCAGAGTCGTTTTGAGCAGAGCGGATTTCCCTTTGCTTATTCCGTTTTTGGAACAAGAGGTGGAGAAAAAGGGGAGTTTCTTAATTCAGCAAAACTGGTTGTTCCCCATGTTAAGGGTGTTGAATTTCAGGTGATTACGGAGTCTGGCAGGGCAAGTGTGCGAAGGAGCCCGGACGCACTTGTGGTAGATGTTGATCAGGATTGTGTGATTTCAGTTCAGGCATTCAAAGAAGGAAGAGAGTGCTCGGACAAGATATTCCTACCTTTTTACCGTGTCAAAGTCGTAGATAATTTAGCTCTAGGTTGCCCAGTAAGTACATCTAGTGATGCTGATCCCCAGTTTCCGCTTTCTAGGATTACTGATGGTGTATCCAACAGGTTGGATGCAGTTTGGATGAGTTATCCTAACCCCCAATCTTTTACCATTGACCTGAAGCAAAGTCGGAAAATCAATGAGATTCAGTTGGTAAGTTTTTGGGCGGCAGGTGGAGCGTTTAGGCACCGAGTCTCAGTCAAAGATGTAGATGGTGATTGGCGAGAAGTGGTTCAACCAGTTCAGAGGGAAAATATGACTTCTGAAGGATATTTGAACAGGTTTGAACCTCGGGTTGCTCGATTTGTTAAAGTAGAGGTTTTTGGAGGCGATATTTATCCTTCCTCAATGAGTCGAGTGAACGAAGTGAGAGTGTTTTTCCGAGATTGAGGAGGCTCTTTGAATTTTGTTTGTGCAAAAATTCTCAGCACTGTCTCTTCGACTGTCTCTTTGTAAGCGTTAAAGAGTGACATCCCCATGAATAGTCCTATCAACAAGCATGCTAGCCAGGAAGCGATTGAGTTGCTGCAGTTTTTGTATGCGAATTATGGCAAAGTCACTTTGACTGGACAGCATGATCAGATGTACAGCATGGGTAAGCCCCATCAGCCATCCGCACTTATTGAAAAAATGACTGGAGTGCGACCTTTAATTTGGGGCGGAGAATGGGGATTTTCTGATGAACGACATGATGTCGATAACATTCGGTATCGCCCTCTACTTTTGGACGAAATTAGGCGCCATCATCGCGATGGTCAGATTGTTGTCATCAGTTATCATCAAGCCTCTCCTGTGGTGGGTGAGCCTTGCGGATTTGAGAATGGAGTTCAACCGTTATTGACCGCAGATCAGTACGATGCGGTACTCACTCCGGGAACTGAATTGCATGGTATCTGGACTGAACATGTGGACCGGCTTGCTGAGGCTTTTAAGATCTTGCAATTGGAGAAGATTCCGATTATCTTTCGCCCCTACCATGAAATGAATGGTGCTTGGTTTTGGTGGGGAGGCGACAGCGAGCGATTTCTTCAACTTTGGGATATGACCTACGATCGGTTTACCCACATTCATCAACTTAATAATCTTCTCTGGGCTTGGAATCCTGATAAGGCCAATGTTGGAGAGGTGGAAGCATTTTTTCCAGGATTGGACAAAGTAGATCTTGTAGGAACAGATGTTTATCCTTCCGCTGATCGAGATGAGACGTTTCCATTGGAATGGTATTTGCGAATGAAAGCAATTGCCAAGGACAAACCTCTAGCATTAAGCGAGAATAGTATCATTCCATCTCCTGAGGTGCTTGCAGAACAACCTTATGCCTACTATATGTGCTGGGATAAAATGGTTTTTGAGAACAGTGATGAGCAAATCCTACGCACGGCACATCACCCTGCGTATCGTTCTGAAATGTAATTTATAGATTCAAAAACCACTGATGAAGACGAATATCATCCGTCAGTTCAGGATGGAAAGATGTGCCCAGTATGTTTCCTTGTTTGACTGCGACAATCTTGTTCTCTATTTCCGCTAGCACTTGGACATCGGGACCTAATTGAGTAACAATTGGAGCGCGAATAAAGACCCCTAGGACTGGTTCGCTTAGCACATGCATCGGGACTTCGGATTCAAAGCTGTGCACTTGGGCACCAAATGCATTTCTTTTCACCGTAATGTCAAGGATTCACAGCGTATATTGCTCTCTGGCTTCGATGCGTTGGGCAAGCATAATCATTCCCATGCAAGTGCCCCACATAGGCATACCATTATCGGCTGCTTGCTTCAGGGCATCACCTAGCCCAAAGCGTTGCATGAGCAATCCTACGGTGGTACTTTCCCCTCCTGGCAAAATCACTCGATCGACTGTCTCGAGTTCTTCTGGAGTTCGCACCTCATGAACCGTTAAGTTAGCCGCTTTACATCGCTCAAGGGATTGTATGTGCTTTTCAAAGTCACCTTGGATTGCAATCACGCCAACGTTCATTCGCGTTAAAGGGTACCAGTTTGGACATCGGTTCACCGTCTTGGAGACGGGTACCCTTTGCTTATGATTGAAATCTTCGGGGTGCCTTTTGATTTAGGTGGGGCACGGCGAGGGAGCCGATTGGGGCCAGAAGCTTTGAGGCTTGTCGGACTTAAATCGAGTTTAGAGGCGGTTGTTGGTTCAGGCAAAGTCGTAGATGGTTCTGACTTAGATTTGGACTTAAGGTATGACGATGAGGAGAATTTATCGGGTTTGCCCTATGCTCGTCCCATTGCAGCAGCTGTCGAGAAAGTTAGAAATCGGACAGAAGCAATCCTGGAGAATGGCTTACTTCCGTTGATGCTCGGCGGAGAGCATTCGATGACAGCTGGAGCACTGAGTGCCTGCCTCGAAAAGTTTGGGGACACGCTGGGGGTGTTGTGGATTGATGCCCATGCGGATATCAATACACCAGGAACTTCGGCCACTCAAAACATTCACGGTATGCCTCTGGCCCTCCTCAGCGGAATGGATCCAGAGGGGAGCGAAGAGGAAAATTCTCATTGGAGATTATTGAGAAGTTCTGTTGGCAATGTGCTTTTGGATATCAAAAAAGTTGCATGGTTTGGATTGAGAGATGTGGACCCTGGGGAGCGAGCACGTGTTCAGCAGGGAATACCCATTACTATGCACCACGTAGATCGAACGGGCATTGAGTCTTGCTGGAAGTCCATTTTTTCCCACTTTGCCTCCCAAGGGGTCAAGCACCTTTACGTTTCGTTTGATGTTGATTCGTTAGATCCATTCTTGGCACCTGGTACTGGGACCGCAGTTCGAGGTGGTCTAACTTTTCGTGAAGCGCATTTGTTGGCGGAACTTGTTCATGAATCTTTAGAACGTTCTAAAGATTCAGAATCCGAGATTCAATTGGTTGGAGTTGATTTAGTAGAAGTGAGCCCAATTTTCGACCACAATAATCAAACGGCAACAGTTGCTGCTGACTGGGTGGCATCGCTATTTGGAAAGACTATTTTGGGGGAATTGCGTTGATACGAAATCGCGGAAAGCGTGTATTACAAGAAGAATCACATGCTTTGATGCATGCTGCGGACACACTTGGCGAAAACTTTGAATTAGCGGTCCAATGGATTCTCAATTGCAAAGGTCGTGTGGTTTGTTGTGGAGTAGGTAAGTCAGGGCATATTGCAAATAAGACAGCTGCCACGCTTGCATCCACTGGCACCCCTTCGTTTTTCTTGCATGCGGCCGAGGCGGTCCATGGCGATTTGGGAATGGTCACCGAGGACGATGTGGTGATTTCTTACAGCCATAGTGGTGAAACAGATGAGATTGTTAGGCTGTTCCCTAGTTTCAAAGCCACAGGTGCCAAGACTATCGTGGTGACAGGAAGGCCCGGTAGTACGGCGGCAAAGTTATCAGATTTGGTTCTTGATACTGGCGTTACGCAGGAGGCGTGTCCAAACAATCTTGCTCCCACCACAAGCACGACGGTGATGATTGCTTTGAGTGATGCTTTGGCTATCGCGGTCATGGAAGAACGCGGTTTCGGGAAAGAAGATTTTGCTCGTTTCCATCCTGCCGGGGCACTTGGTAAAAGGCTTTTGCTTCGGGTTGAAGATGTGATGAAACCTCGATCCGATATTGCTGCCGTAAGCGAGCATGATCCGGTGCTCGTAGTGATGAAAGCGATTGCGAATGCTGGCGTGGGAGCAGCCTGTGTGCTGGATGATCAGGACGGTCTGGTTGGTTTTGTTACAGAGGGTGACATGAGAAGGCACTTGCTCACCGCTCCCATTCGAATTGAAGCCGAGGCAAAGGAGTACATGACGTTATCTCCTGCCACTATCGAACCAGATTTGCTTGCTATTGATGCACTTGAGGTGTTCCAGAATTTTCCTGTTAAGATCGGTGAAATGCCAGTTGTGTCTGATGGCAAAGTGGTGGGACTTTTGATGCTCAAAGATCTCTTGAGAAGCGGAATAGTTTAGGACTCATCACTCTCAGGCAATTGAATTGACTCAGGATTTGGAATGACTCCGCAAAATCTCCGGAAGGCTTGGATGTCTTCGGGGGATTCGAATGCTGAGTAAGGAACGTACTCAAGTCGTTGACGCCAGAGTTCAATCACAACATATTCCACCCTTGCCTTTACGTCGCGAA
>JAPLCS010000394.1 GCA_026392145.1 Fimbriimonadales bacterium
AAGCCGTGCTCAGCGTAGAGGGTGAGGGACGCATCCATGACCTGGGTGGTCTTGGGATCGGGGTCTGCTCCGCTGAAGAGATAGAGGAAGTTTTCGGCGATGCTGTGCTCGGCCTTGGGTGTTAGGGGTTCGAGTCCTTCTCGGATTCGGTGACCGTTTCCGACTAGGGTGGACGCCTTGGCAACGATTCGCACTGCCTTTCTTACGTTGGCTTCTCGGTCGGTTGATGGAGCGGTGCAGTCGGGATCGGAAGGAGCTAGCGCGCTGTATGCCGTTCGAACGAGGTCCATTGGATGGGTGTTCTTTGGCATTGCCTTGAGGATGTCGTAGATATAATTCGGTACTTGTCGTTCGGCTGCGAGGGTTGCTTTGAATTCGGCGAGTTCCGCAGCGTTTGGAAGTTTGTTTTTGAGCAAGAGGTAGGCGGTTTCTTCGTAACAACCTTGCTCAGCGAGGTCGTGAACATCGTAGCCACGATATTGCAGGCTGCTACGGTCACTGTCTATTTCGCTAATTTTGCTGACACCAGCAATCACGCCCTCGAGACCTGGGCTGTAATTTGGATATTTATCGGATGCGTTGGCGCTCATTCCTTCTTTTCCTACTTGGTTTGGAGTCTACCCGTCAGCACTTCTATTTTCTGATTGAAAGCGACTAACGTTTTTTGATTCACTTCTTTCCCCTTTTGTTTTTCCATAATTCGGTTGTTTTGAACCAGAAAGTTGCTTGCATTTGTGATGAGGTTGGTGAGTGACGGTGAGTTTTTGGTGAGGGGGTGTCCAAAATGCCCGTTGCTGTGTGATGGGCACTTTGGGCACCTTAGGTTCAAAAAATTTCTAATTTTTGATTTTGATGGGCATCTGGTTACTGGGTGGTGTTGCTTGATTGATGGGGAATTTTTGGGCACATTGTATTCGGCATTGTTAGGAGTGTTTGTCAACTTGTAACGTGGTTATTAGGTTAAAACAAATCTACACGATTCCACCTTAGCGGGCCTTAGGAAGGATGTGAGGAGTCGACTTTGTTTGTCGGCACCGTACATTTACGAGGAAAACGACCGAACATTGGTTTATGGCTTGGTTTCAAGGCGATTTACCTCTCGGCATGAATCGCTATGTTTTCGGTGCGGAAACTGAGTTCTACGTCGAGAATGGGATCAATCCGATCGGCGAGGTCATGGTGGGGCGGTTTAGCTATCTTTGCAGTCCTTCGGTCCTCATTGCTTTTTCCCCGATTTCAATTGGAAGTTTCTGCTCGGTAGCGGCTAATTTCCACTGCGTGACCCACGAGCAGCATCCGACTCATCTTGCAACCACCTTCCCCTTAAGCGATGTTTTGGGAGTGCCGACATCACACGGCGGGGTTATCGGGTTGAATGGACAGAAAGAAGTCACTGAGCCCAGACCGATAACCATTGGAAACGATGTTTGGATAGGCGATAGCGTCACCGTGTTTGGCGGTGTGACCATCCCCGACGGTTGTGTCATTGGTGCAAAGTCACTCGTGACCAAGGACTGCGTGCCCTACGGTATCTACGTCGGCACCCCGGCGAAATTGGTACGCCTGAGATTTCCTGAGAAGGTAATCGAGCAACTCCTCGAACTGAAGTGGTGGGATTGGTCTGTTGATAAGATTCGAGCGAACCTTGCGTTCTTTGAAACCGACCTGACTGCATTTGACGGCCGGCTGAACGATCTGGTGCGAAATCCAGAACTTGCCCAGAGCGCCTAGGTCTTTGCAAATGCCTTGCTCACCCGCGGGATGGCCTAGGCGTGACTCGAAGGGCACTGAATGCTGGATTGATCCAGGACGATTTATGGGAACCTG
>JAPLCS010000409.1 GCA_026392145.1 Fimbriimonadales bacterium
CCCCCACAACAGAGAATATTTGCTTATACTGATGCAGATGTTATTGAATTTTCATAATCTGTTTTTATTTTTACCCTATACGTGTTGAATACCTAGATTTACAGTTACCGCAGCACATAGCTGATCTAACAAGTTGGTCGGCTATTGGCGCAAGAACCACAGAAAGTCAAGTGCATCGTGAACTAGCTTCTGGTTTGTCGATGCCGGTTGGGTTCAAAAATACAACCGAAGGAAATATTCAAAGAGCAGTTGAAGCAGTTATTGCTAGTCAACAAAGTCACTGGTTTCCTTCAATTACCAAGCAAGGAGTGTCTTCACTTTTCAAAACGACTGGAAACAACGATTGCCATATAGTTTTGCGAGGAGGGAGTCAGACGGGACCAAACTTCGAGAGATCGCATGTAAAATCCGCCATACAGCTTCTTGAGAGTAATTTGCTTCCACCTCGCCTGATGATTGACTGTAGTCATGGGAACAGCAATAAAAACCACAAAAACCAGCATCGGGTTGTTCAGGAAATACAAAACCAACTTAAAGAGCCAAATCATGGAATTTTGGGAATCATGCTGGAAAGTCACTTGTTGGAAGGGCGACAAGAAATTAGCGATAATCTCACCTACGGGCAAAGCATTACAGATGCTTGCCTTTCCTGGGAAGACACAGAAAGACTATTGCTGGAGTTATCAGAATCTCTCTGAAGCATCTTCACAATTGTGAGTTGGATTAAATTGTGTTAGGTATACTATGAGCTTCACATGAAAGAAGGAATCCATCCAACACTTTATCCAGTTCTCTTTGTAGATGGAGAGCACGAATGGACAGGCGTTTCGACGATGAAATCGAATTCAACGCGCAACATCAATGGTGTCGACCATTTCGTTGTTAACGTTGAAATTAGTGCATTCAGCCACCCGTTTTATACCGGTCAAAAGAAGCTGGTCGATACCGCTGGTCGAGTCGAGAAATTTATGCGACGTTACAGCAATCAGACTGGTAAGAAATAACCTCTCTGCCGTGAAACTCTCGAAATTCAACTTCATAGTCACATCTGTTTTAGGTGTGGCTATTTTGTCGTATTTGGTTGCAGCATTTAGAATTCGAGGTGAGGCAGGTGGTATGCACAAGTCTATATTGCCAATGTATTGGGCAGATAGAGTGGCAGGTAGAGACTTGTTTGATCCAGTTGAGCAGGTTTGGTACAAAGGCAACCGGCAAGTCAATGAAGTTGCTCTCACCATTGATGATGGTCCTCACCCACTATCCTGTGCATCCTTACTCAAGACACTTAAAGAGAAGAAGGTAATAGCAACCTTTTTCGTTGTCGGAAAGCAGGTTGATGGAAATCCAGATCTTGTTCGAATGATGGTACAGGATGGACATGAAATAGGAAACCATACCTACGACCATATCCGACTCGATGGAATAGCAAGAGAAAAAGTTTACGACCAAATCAGTTTTTGTGACAAAGCGGTAGCAAGAGCAGCGGGCAGAAACATGGTTCTATTTCGACCTCCTGGTATGAGATACAACGATAATGTTCTAAACGTAGCCGGTCAGCTAAGTAAAATCATGGTTCACTGGACTATTGGTGCGAAGGATTTTGTTGGCACAACTCCAGACTATGAATTGACACCTGAATTGAAAAAATTGCCACCGATTACTCCCGATCTTATTGTAGGGTACGTAACGAAGCAACTAAAACCAGGAGCAATTATTTTGCTGCACGATAATCCGATTACAGCGGAGGCGATGCCAAGAATAATCGATGAAGTTCGAAAACGTGGCTACGAATTTAGAAGTTGCAAGGACATGTTGCGTAACTTACCGAACCCTGTATACATAACCCCAAATCAACCATGTGGATATGGGTTACAGGATCCAACAAGTTCAACCCACTAATCTAATCAGCTAGCAATTTCCCAAGATTCTACAATCACTAGGTGCATTGCTGGGAATCTTATGCAAGCCAGCAAGGAAAGTATCCGGTGTTATGGCTGATGTTAGCGATGTAAGGGCGCAAAAACTCGCTCGATCTGAATTCGCAAGGAGACAAGTTGATGTTTCACGAGCACAGGTGAACGTGCATCATGGTGTCCTTTACATTCGAGGCGAGGTGTTACCAATGATAGATGCCTCTTATTCGGATATGGAATCAGAAATGAACCTCATTGCGCGAATACTGAGACAACGAAGTGAAATAAGAGACGTTGTAATCGATGCTCAATTCAGATCAACTCCTGTAGGAACCGCAAGAACAGCCGCTTAACAACTTATAAATCCTCCCACATCCCCAAATTGAGGTCGTCTTAAGGCGGCCTCGTTTGTTTTGTGACCTTTTACGATTTCAAGACTCTGAGAGATTCACCGACAAGATAAAAACTACCAGTTATGAGAACAGACTTCTCATCGAAGCTGGTTTCGTGAGAAGTTCTACCTATCACATAATTGATTCCCTCTTGCAGACTTTTGAATTTAGAAACTAGCTTGCCAAGTACGGAGATTTCAGAAGCCAAGTCATCGACCTTCTTAGCCCGATGAAAATCTATTGGTACCACTACAAATTCATCGACAAGATCGACAAGTTGTTTGTAAAAAGGCAATGATTCGTGACCGTGAACCATGCTTGTAATGCAAAATCCAACCGGTTTTTGATTTTGCTCTAACATCTGCCGTAAAACAACAGCTGAATCAATATTGTGAGCACCATCAAAGAGCCACTCTGTTGAGTTGATCAGGACCCGCTGAAATCTACCTGGAATTGTTGCGGTTTCAAAACCCCTCTGAACTCCTGCGGTGTCTTTGACAGCGCCAGCTAACTCTAGTGCCGCATATGCAACCGCAGCGTTGTGAAACTGTATTTCTCCGAACAATGATGGAACGACATTGATACTGGAAGTTGGTGTGTGAATCTGAACACCTGCGCCTTCTGACACATAAGTAACTTCTTTACCAACAACCCAAAGAGGTGCTCCAATTTCCTGAGCATAGTCTCGAATAGCATTGAGCGGCTCATCATCCATCTTGCCAATAACCGCTGGAACTCCTTGCTTTAAAATGCCTGCCTTTTCGTAAGCAATTTTTCCAAGAGTATCCCCAAGAATATGCATGTGGTCCCAACCAATACTAACGATTGCGCATGAACTCGGTTTGACAATGTTGGTAGCGTCTAGCCGACCGCCAAGCCCAACCTCCAAAGCCACAAAGTCACACGACTTCCTTTTCCAATATTCAAATCCAATCGCTGTCTTAAATTCAAACTCTGTAACACCCCCAAATTCAGAATCGTTCAGTTTTTCCGATATGGGTGCCAGATACTCCCAAATTTGGGAAAGCTCTTCTTCCGAAATCATGTCGCGTCCAAATTGAATTCGTTCGCGTGGTTCGACTACGTACGGACTGTAAAAGGCCCCAGTTGCATATCCTTGTTCAACCAGGCAACTTTGTACCATCGCAGTCGTGGAGCCCTTTCCATTCGTACCTGCGATATGAATAAACTTGGTTTTTTTGGTGAATTTTTGATTTAATGAACCTGAAAGATTGATAAATTCTCCCATTCTATCTAAGCCAAGGCGCCAACCCCGAGGAGCCAGTTCAGCGATATATGCCATCGCCTGTTCATACTTAGATTGATCCTTCACAGAACCATTATTATCCTGACTTGGTGGCAATTACACTCAAAATATACGAATCAGCCATCGACATTATTGGAATTCCATGAAAAGATTGGGTACTATATTTGCTCCGATGTCGGGGCGTGGCGCAGTTGGTAGCGCGCGTGTTTTGGGAACATGAGGTCGCACGTTCGAATCGTGTCGCCCCGACCACTGGACAAACTCTTCCCAATTCGCCAGTGAAAAAAGTGTTAGTTTCCTGCAGAGTTCTTAGTAGAGTTTGTCATCAAGTGACCGATGCCCAATACTAGGATTGCAACTAGTGAGATGCCTAGGATTACTCCTCCCGGATTGAATGTCAAATCTTTTAGCTTCATAAGCGGTCTGCTCATTCCAGCAAGAGCCACTATCAGCGAAAAGATCCGCCCCGCTCTCGGATTAGATTTCCATACGGCAACCGAGGCAATCATGAGTATCCCAAAAAGTACCCCAGCGAGTGATGCAACTGATCCTTTGACTAAATACGCTTCAATTCCCATCCCAGCCATGACGAGACTGTAGGCAAAGAGTACAGAGTTAATAACCTTCGGTGACATGAGACCTTTTTACCCCAAGAGTTCAAAATTCAACTTCCCTACTTTTTGGGATTCAGAACCACGAGGTTTTTTACTAGTTCATTAAGCGATTTCTTGTAGAAGGGCAACTTACTTGATGCCCCATCAAAATTGTTGATTTGAGCACAGTTTGTTTCCAATGCTACTTTGAATGCTTTCCAAGAGATATTAGATTTTTGAGAAAGGTAAAGATCAATAAACACTTGATCGTCAACTCGTTCACCCATGTTGAACTGACTACCAAGCATCAACGGGAATACAGGAATTTGTCCCTGGGTAAAGCCCTTTAGAAGCCCTTGAGAAGTTATTAGTTGCCTCTCGTCAATCTTATCAATGGCGCCAAGCAGCTCAGTCTTAATGTAATTAAGCTGCTGATCACTAATCTCCTCTTCTTGCGGGCCGATGATTATTCGACAATTCCAACCTAATTCGGTCGGAATGATAAAGCACTCTTGCCGGTAACTGATTTGAAGTTTTTCTCTGAAGTGCTTGAATAGGATGCTTTGCTTGCCGCTTCCAAGTATTGATGCACAAATAACGGCATCAGATAGAGATAATCCAGAAGGCAGAGGAGTTTCTAAAACCACAGATTTAGTTTCAAAAGAACCTACCTTTCCAATCGAGGCATAAGTAAATGGCACAGTTCCCTGAAACTTTGGCAACCAACCATCTGAGAACATAGCCCAAATGCGAGTTGACTCCCCCGCCTTGAAATTTCCTTGGACAACGGTTTTGACCGTGTCGGTTCTCACAATTGACGACCACAGTGCCAATGAATTTTCTGGTGTTGCTAGAGACGATAATTGTGCTGAATTCAGTATCCAGAGTGGTTCGTAAACTAAATCAAAGTCCTTAGGAGTTCTTTTGAGCCTGTACGTTTCTTTAAGAAACGTAGGAGCAGTTAGTAGACTTTGCATGAGGCTTAATCCTCCAGACAGGTCTTCCGAATTTACAGTTATGCCCAATCGCATTGCACCAGGAAGCAAAGCTGTCCTTACTTGAGTTCCAACCTTCAAAATTCGAAGCAAGTCCTTTCGACCGTAGCGTTGGGTCATGTAGCCCACATTATTGAGCGTGTGACTCAACAATGAATATTGAGCTGAATTTAGTTTGGGTAGACGGACCAACGATTCAATAACTAATTCTTGTTGATCAGGGACTACACGTTCTTCGAGCGAGGGGGTGTTCAACTGACCAAGGCAAAGAAAAATAGAGGCTATCATCTTGCATCGACCACGCTATCAATAATCCGTTTCACATCCGAGTAGGAGGTGAAACTGACTGCTTCAAGGATTTTTCCAGGAGTAAGAGCTGGATCTAGACTCAATAGAATGCCGTTAAATGTTGCCGATTCACTTGCACTTGATTGCTTGGCGAACACCCAGCCGGTTGCAAATCGCTTCCCCAATTCATAAAGGGTGACACGGTCTTCACCTCTTAGCTGTTCTTTTATGGGAGTCATTTCCTTTGAATAGAACACTATAATTCCACCTCGCATTGATGGCTGATATTCAAAAACGGGACTTCTTAATTTGGAGGACATTCCAAGACCCGCAACCAATGATGC
>JAPLCS010000336.1 GCA_026392145.1 Fimbriimonadales bacterium
TACGTTACCGACCCCGTACTGATCGACGGAGCAGCGACTTATACTCCAGACGTCTCCGAGCGAAGAGGTGCGGCGACCACCTTCCTCCATTCTGGGTTAAAGAACGCCGACGCCAAAAGCGGAACCAGCCAAGCAGTGGTGGCATCTCGGCAGTATGACGCCTTCGGAAATCTCGTGGCTTCATCGGGCACTTGGAGCGGACCCGTCGGCTATGCGGGCGGCTTCGGCTACCAAGAAGACGCCACTGGGCTGAGGCTACTCGGACATCGCTACTATGACTCGTCCACGGGGCGTTTCCTGACGCGCGACCCCATCAAGGATGGGCGCAACTGGTATAGCTACTGTGAGAATGATCCTGTAAATGGGACAGATCCAGATGGCCTTAACGTTATCGACATTATCCGCAGAGGAATCGCGCGGGGCGACCTGCCGCCTGGTACCGCTGATCGGTACCGCAAAGACCCTGGATTCCGGGAACGTATCCATCGTGAGATTGGAGAGCGCAAGAAAGGAGGCTTTGGTGGCCGCAAAAACCCGGACCTTCCAGAAGAAGTAATTGATGTCGTTCAAGAGCAACTGGAGTATCGTGTTGCGCCACAGCCATCGCCTTCCTCTGGAGTCGATTGGGGGTTGGTGGGACGAGGAGCACTAGTTGTTGGTGTAGTCATTGTAGGTGGACTTATTATCGTTGGCAGTGGCGGAACTGCAACGGGGCCCGTTTTGGCTGGTAGTGCGGCGGCTGTTGGAGGAATTCTGGTGGCCCCCCAAATCAAATCTAGTGGTGGAGCATGAGATGTGTTCTTAGGGGGCAAGCCTTAGACTCCTTCGTCGTTGAAAAGCTCCATGATGGTCTGAGTATCGTATTCGAATTTTCACAACCATTGCTGAGCTAGACAATCGACTGGCGTTAGATGTTAGTCTAGATTTATTCAACCGCAGATACCTTAACTCTGTAGATACGCCTATCGCATTAAAATACAACTCATTAGAATGTTTGCTGTTTTTTAAGCCAAACAGTTTTGATAATCTTCCGATAACTTTTCAGGCTTCAATCTCGGGCTCAGATTGGTTAACGATCAGAACAGAACAAGCGAGCGCGAGGCATTTTTCACATCAGCTAACTTGTCTGCTGAACGATGGCCCCTAGCTTTTGCTTCCTGGAAAGAACGGCGCAGTGTGCTCCGACAACGCCACCTTCAATGCTTCGGGTGATGACGCCTTGGCCGCGATAGAACGCCTCTCGGTTCAGAACTCGTAAGACTTGGACATGGGAGAACTCGGCCCCTGCCTTGGTTCGGAAGCCTTGGGCGTTCAGTTCTCCCGCGATCTTCTGAAGGGTGATTCCCTGATCACGCATGGCGAAGATCAGCCGGACGGCTTCCGCTTCTCGCTCGATCACCTTCAAGGCACCCTTACCCGGGTTCCCTCTTTGTCCTTCCGGGCGATACCCAAGGACACCATGACCAACCGCGAAGGTTCCGTTCTTCCGAACCGATTCCCGGCGGCCCGTTTTGGTTCTCGTGGCGATCACGGCCCGCTCATATTCCGCGAACGCAGCCAATTCATCAATCGATTCAACCCAAAAAGCCAATTTCACCTCTCACTCGGCATTATCAAATCTCAACGAACAAATAAAGCCAACGGACAAAGGCAAAAGCGCAACCAACACAAATGCGTTACGCTTCAACGATTAAACTCTTAGTATCAAAGTGCTTCAATCAAAACAGCGGTAGCTTCACCGCCACCAATACAAGGAGTGGCAATCGCATATCGCCCTCCGCGCCGTCGCAATTCATACAGTGCGGTCATCACTAACCGAGCACCAGTCATTCCAATAGGGTGACCAATCGCAACCGCCCCACCGTTCACATTCAATCGCTCATGAGGAATCCCCACTTTGTCAGCACAACCTAACGCAACTACCGCAAAAGCCTCATTAATCTCAAATAAATCAATATCTCCAACGGTAAGCCCCGATTGAGCAAGTAGCTTCTCAATCGCCGTTGCCGGCGCCGTCGTAAACTGCGTCGGTTCCTGAGCATGGCTGGCATAACCAACCACTCGTCCCAAAGGTCTTAAACCGCGCGCGACCGCCTCATCCTCATTCATCAAAACCATGGCCGCCGCGCCGTCATTGATTGATGATGCATTCCCCGCCGTAGTCACCCCATCTTTCGAAAACGCTGGTCTCAAAGACGCCAACTTAGCAAGGTCTCCACCCCGACTAGGTTGCTCATCTGCCGCAAAAACAATCGGATCTCCCTTTCTCTGCGGAATTTCGACCGGAGTAATCTCCTCCGCCAAAGCACCAGAAGCCTGAGCCGCCTTGGCCTTGGCAAACGACTGAGCCGCAAACTCATCGAGTTGCTCACGGCTATAACCCAAATCGCTCGCCGTCGAATCACCACAATTCCCCATGTGACAATTGTTGTAAGGATCCCACAACCCGTCATGAATCATGGTGTCCAAAATCTGACCATGTCCCATACGATAACCCGCCCGTGCTTTATCAAGCACATAAGGAGAATTAGTCATCGATTCCATCCCCCCAGCTACCACGATACTCGAATCCCCAAGTCGAATCGACTGAGCAGCCAGCATAATCGCCTTCATGCCCGATCCGCAAACTTTGTTAATCGTGAGCGCAGGCACCGAATGTGGAACCCCGCCAAAAATGGCCGCTTGTCGCGCAGGCGCTTGACCCATTCCACCGGTTAAAACGCACCCCATAATCACCTCACTCACCGCCGAAGCATCCAAGTGAGCTTTCTCAAGGGCAGATCGGATGGCAATAGCACCCAGCTTAGGTGCCGTAAAGTCGCTCAAAGCTCCCTGAAAACTAGCAATAGGAGTTCGAGTGGCGGAGACAATCACTACGTTGTGCATGGTCATTTATCCTACGAGGATACCTTTTAACCACCCACCAACCGAGGGAAAACCAATCACACCCTTACGGGTTCTGCATGACACGGCTCTCACACTTTCCGCCGTGAATCGATATCTGAGCCGAAAGCATTTCTGATTTTGTGTGGTTGATGCCTTGCAATAAACTCTGAGGCAAATCGTCCAAAATGTCCCGAACCTGGTTCCGATTGAGCGCCAACATCGACTGGAGTGTCTTCACCAAATCTTCGTTGGTCTTGCTTCCCTCCACCAACACCAACTCATAAAGCGAATTGTCATCCACAATCGCATACCCCTTCGGAAGTTGCTTCGTCGGCTTCCCATCCTCTTGGAAGATCGGAATTTCACGGTTACAAGACTCGCAAATCAGCAAGTCCGTCTTCTCACTGTAGTAGTTCAACGACTTACAAAAACCGCACTGAACCTGACTGACCGGTAGCACCGCACCATTCATAATCGGTATCCGGTGATTACACGCAATACAAGTGATATCATCGTTCTCTGGCTTCGAAGTCAACTGATTCGTTTCGTAGCAGATAGGACAATCAATCGTATAACTTTCCACCTTGGTCACACGTGTCAAGACATAAACACCAACGCAGAACAGCACCAAAGCGGTGATCATACAGAGCCAAGCAAACGGTACCAAATAGCCATCCCCTCGGTATCTCAGCAACAAGCCACCAAAGGCACCGAGCATAATGCCACCAAAAACAAAATAAATGGCCTTCTCGCTAATCGATTCAACGACGTCCGAATATCTCTGTATTCTCATTTATTTGTTCACTATATCTATTTTCTGCGAATCAATCAACTAAGTTAACAAACTAATTCAATCGGTTATCGTTCTGGCCAGGTTCATCCTCATCCCGAACGGGCAAAATCAAAATTTGCCGCTCGCCATCCATCAAAGGAGTAAACGCATAAGTCTTCCCTAGCTCCTGAAGCATCTGAAAAGCCGTCATATTATCATAATCCAACTTCACTTCTGGATTCGGTAACCCAGGTGCAATGTTCACGGTAAACCCGCCCGACTCTGCCACCAACATAATCGCTGCGTACAACTTTGCCGACTCAAGATGCAAACTTTTAAGCGGAGTTTTCGGCACCTCTGGAGCGACACTCGGTTGCTGAACCAACGGTGCCTGCTGATTATAGGGCAACTGATTTCCAGAAACCGACGATGACCCCTGACCCGTCGGCGGCGAAAATACCACCCCAGGCTCCTGAGTGCCCGCTCCCGGATTTGTCACAGGATTCGTCACCGCAGCTGGATTCACATTTCCACTTCCCGACTCACTGTTGCCACGACCAGCAAAGTAAGCAACGCCCGAAAGCACCACCAACGCCACCGAACTAATCACAATTGGCATCGTGTAGTTAGGCTTGGGCACCTCCAAGTTTCTAAATATCGGAACATTAGCGGCCGGAATCGCCTTCCCACTCGCCTTCAAAGCATCAATCGATTTCAACCGATGATAAAGCTCATCCGCATACTTCGGGTACCGATGCACAAACTGATGAACCGCATTCGGATCATCCTGCTCCGCAATCGTCCACATTATTTCATCAATATCAGGAGGAATCGTCATTGCTCCACCTCAAAAAACATCCTAAATCGTTCCCTCGCTCGATACAGACGAGTCTTCGCCGCATTCAAATTGATAGACATTGAATCGGCAATCTCATTCAAGTTCATCTCTTGCCAATAAAACAGCGTCAAAATCACCCGGTCCTGAGGTGCCAATTTCTCCAAAGCCGCCTGAACCCGCGGATCCGGCTCATCCGTCGGAATATCTACCGCGACTTGCTCTAGCGCTTCGTTAAGTTCAACATGCTTATGCTTAAATCGTCGCTTCCTCGACTCCTGTATCGAACGATTGACCGACACCCGAAACAACCAGGTGCTGAACTTCGACTGGCGATTAAATTTCGGCAAATTCCGATAAACAAGGGCAAAAATTTCTTGAGTAACGTCCGCCGCTTCCTCAGCGTCAATCATCACCCCACGGGCCAATCCAAAGACCTTCGCATAATAACGCCGATAAAGTTCCTCAAACGCAGCCGTATCACCCGCCAAGAAACGGTCAACAAGGATCAAATCCTCGTCAAACTGTCCAGATGATTCAAATACTGCCGACACCACGTTCACTTTTTCTGACGCACAATTACTATCCAACGGTCACTACGAAAGAACCCTTTTCGCAAACTCAGCACCTAATTGACTCAGAGCAACCCAATTCAAATACCCATAAACCAGCAAAACTACAGCCACCGCCACCTGCCAGCGCTTACCCACAAGCTGATACCAGCCATAAGCCATCAAACCCGTGAACCCAGCCAACGCTGGGAACAAATACCGGGCCTGAGCCTGAAAATAAGTATTGTTAAATCCAACAAACACCAAAATCGCCAACGCACACAATCCAACCGAAGCCATGACAGTGCGAGTGTGAGCGCTCAACTTCCTTGCGATCAAAAGCCCCGCCCCCAGTGTAAGGAAATGCAGGCAAATTATCCCCTTATACAGGGTGTTCGGATCATCCTTACTGTTCGGCTTGGTGCTCTCATTCAACCAAATATCCATATAACCAAAGACACCAACAAAACTCCTCGCCGTCCAATATCCAACCCAGTTCAACCAGTACTGAACCTCCGGGGAGCCAGCCGCATTCGAAGCCTCAATCGCCTGCACAATCTGTGCCTTCTGAGCCGACCCCGTAAATGCTTCCTTGAATGCTTTCTGAGCAAGCGGATCGCCATAAATGAACTGATTTCTGAGCCAAAGAGGCGACACCATCAACAACGGCAACAACAAAATCGCAACCATCTTAAAAGAGCGAAGCTCACGAGCTTTGCGAACAGCAGCGACGCTCACCACCACGACACTCACCAGTGCAATCAAACCACTCGACTTAGTCAAGCACGCCAAAGCCGCAAGTACCCCCGCCAAAATCAGCCACTTAACTTGGAATGCCCCACCTTCAGTTCCTGCATCAACTTGCTGACCCTTATCAAAGTCACTATTCCAAACCCTGAGGCAAAAGGCAAACGACCAAGTGGAAAACGCAATCAATAACGGATCATTCGAAATCGCTCCACTCAACGCGACATTCATCGGCAACAACGCAAAAATCGCCGCAGAAAGCACCGCTACTTCCTTCGACCGAAATCCCCAGAGAGCAGCGAAAAACGCCCCTACAACACCAACAGACCCAATCACAGCATTCAGCAACCGAACCGTCATCCCAAATGACTGCGACTCAACATCCTGCCCCGCAGAAACAACCGCCGCCAAACCATAAAACAAAGGCGGCTGGTGACTCTGATACTCTTCATACAGGCGAGGAGATTTCGGATTAAAAACCGGAAGCCGATGCTCTCGCTTCAAAAACTCAATGTAGTTCGCATGCTGTCGCTCATCTGGAGCCCCGATATCCTGAGCAGGGGCATAACTGCCATCCGCCTGCCGCTGCGAAAGTAACAGCCCTGCTTTACGATAAGGGGTTTGAAACGCATAAACCGAAGCCAACATAAGGTGACAAATCACCAAAATGATGAGGAATACGCGACTGGTTTTGTGAGACATATCCATTCTTTTGTGTAATATAGCTATATAAGGTTAGGTTACACAAATGATGACCCTTCTTGCTTACTCACTTATTCCCATTCTCTCACTAGCAGATGCACCTTCAAAGGGCTTCACCTCGTGGCAGTCAGCACTCGCCTCCAAAGACTCCATCAGTGCCAAAGTATCCATCCAAACCGTAGGTGGAACTTCGACCAACTTTGCGATTGACCTCAAAAAGCCAAACCTCGTCCGACTAGACACCTCAACCGAACTCGTAGTCGCCGACGGAACCACCATCACCACCTTCGACAAGAAAGGCAATATCTGGTACAAGCGACCCCAAACCAAAGAAGATTTCTCCGTACTCATGGGTGACGAAAAATACACCCTCTTCAGCGGATTCTTCGGCGTCACTCCAAAGACCGTAAAGACCACCGATGCCGGCACCCGAACCCTCGCCGCTGAGCAGGTTCTCGAAATCAAAGCCATCATGGACAAAAGCGCAAAGGTCACCCAAAGCTTCTTTGTCGGCCAAGATGGAATCGCGAAGCGAGCCGCCCTCACCGCAGAAAGCAAAGTCAAGCAAGGCGAAAAAGTTCAAGTCATCACCACCGCAAGCAATGTCGTGGTCAACGGTAACTCCGTCCCAGACCTCTTCGCGTTCAAGGCTCCTTCAAACGCCAAAGAAATTGACTACCAAGACCTCATCGCCAACAAGTGGTTCCTCGACCTCGACGAAGCCAAACTTGTAGCCAGCCGAACAAACAAGAACATCTTCATTGACTTCATGGCAACTTGGTGCGGACCTTGCAAGCAAATGGAACGAGAAGTATTCGTCACCGACGAATTCAAAGCCATGGGCAAGAAACTCGTCTTCTGCAAGATCGATATCGACATGAACCCCGCCCTCGCCGAAAAGTACGGGGTAACCGCAATCCCCAACATGTTCGTCATCCGACCCGATGGCTCAGTAGTGGGTTCGATTCTCGGTTCAATGCCGCTCACCGCGTTCATGCAAGAACTCGAAAAACTCACCTCCTCAAACAAGTAAGCAAAGGAACAGAAACAAAAAAGACCCCTCAGGATTCCTGAGGGGTCTTTTCATACCTGTTGACAACCCAAAAAGTGTGATCGCAAAAACGAGCAATCAGTCCCGATGCATAGGTTCCAAGAGCATTTCCTTGGTGTAAATGAAATCCTCTCGGTGATAGTTCGCCAATTCAAAATCCTTTCTCAGCACAATCGCACCCGTCGGACAAGCCTCCTGACAATAGCCGCAAAAGATGCAGCGAATCATGTTAATCTCATACCGCGCCGCATACCGCTCACCAGGACTAAACCTTGCCTCGTCGGTGTTCTCCGCCGCGCCAACATAAATACACTTGGCAGGGCAGGCTCCCGCACACAGCGAGCAACCAATACATCGCTCCAACCCGCTTTCGTATCGTGTCAAAACATGTCGCCATCGCGTCCGAGGAAACTGCTCTCGCTTCTCCTCCGGATACATAATCGTTTCCTTCTTATGGCTCAGTCGCCGCTGGGTAATTCCCATACCGCTCAACAGCGGCTTGACCACTTTATCAAGAATCGCCATTAGCCAGCCACCCCAGTAGTTTCGATATCAACAATGTCACGAGAATTCAATTCAACCAATCGTAGGTCAGTCATTGTCTTGGCTCGCCCCCGCTTGATCTTCTCTTGCAACTTCATAATGCCGTAAATCAACGCATCTGGAGATGGAGGACAACCGGGAACATACACATCAACCGGAACCACCTGGTCAGCACCCTGAACAATCGCGTAGTTGTTATAGACGCCACCCGAAGAAGCACACGCTCCCATCGAAATCACCCACTTGGGCTCGGGCATTTGGTCATAAATCTGCCTCAGAACAGGAGCCATCTTCTTGCTCAACCGCCCCGCAATAATCATCACATCAGCCTGTCGCGGTGTCGCTCGGAACGCCTCAGAACCAAACCGGGCAAAGTCGAATCGTGGTCCGGCAGCTCCCATCATTTCAATGGCGCAGCAAGCAAGACCAAAAGTGACCGGCCACAACGAGTGAGCTCTTGCTTGGTTTACCAAGGTTTCCAAGGAAGTGACCACAACAGAACCACCTCGCTGGGCATCCCCAATCACAGGGGTCGAACTATCGTGAAGTACAACGGTTTCAACTCGCTTTGGCATGACGTTTCCTTATTCTACCAATCCAACCACAATCTCAGAGTCCTTAGAACTCTCGAATCTCACCCGACCCCCATTTTTTCTGACCAAATCAACAAAAAAGAGGATAATCAAACCATGAAGAACGCACTCCTGCTGGCATTTTCCACCATTTGCCTAACCCAGACCATGCTCTCAGGATGTGGCTCGTTCTCCTCAAAAAGCGCCAAGAACAACGGCGACAAAGGGCACCCTATCTACAACGTCGCCAGCCGATACGATGTCAAATCGCTCGACCCAGCCTCTGTTCAAGACTGGACCACCGCCCACGTCCTCTCCTACCTTTATGCCTCTATCGGTGAAGTGTGCGAAATTGAGACCAAGGACCAAAAAACCTACACCCTCACCCTCAAACCATCAAAGTTCTCAAACGATCAACCCGTCAAACCCGCAGACATTCAATTCACCCTCGAACGAGTACTCGAACCCGAAACCATGTCCGGCTCCGGCTTCCAATTCGCCAGCCAAATCTCCCCCGGCAGCATCAAAATACTCTCCGACACTCAGCTTCAATTCACCCTCACCACCCCCGATGCCTCATTCAAGGAAAAACTGCGTGACCGATCCTTCGGCATCGTGAATTCAAAACTTGTCGAAAAGAAAAAGCAACTCGTCACTTCTCAGCTCGGAATGGGAATCAGCAACTGGAAAATGATTGCGTACACTCCGAACTCCGACATCACCCTCGAAAGTCTAATCGACCACCAACAACTCAAATTCAGATACGTCAAGGACAGTGCGACTCGCCGAAACCTCTACGACACCGGCTCGGTGCAATACGCAATGTTCGCCCCCCACGAGCTCGGAGCCATCAAAGGACATCCCGACATCAGCTCAGGCGGTCCCGAAACCCTTGTCTATCTCCAAATCAACCCAACAACTCAGCCCGCACTCGATGCCCAAACCCGCCGCATCATGCGTCTCAGCGTGCAACAAACCGTGGACTTCAACAAAATTCTCGCCGGAGCCGTCCAGCCAGTAAATTCCATGTTTGCACTATCCTTTGATGACCTCAAACAATTCCAACCCATCACCAGCAAACTCCGAATGCCGGTGCCCAAAACCGAGTTTCAAATCACCTACGCAGAAATCGGAATGCAAAATCCCGCAGTCGAAGGCATCGTCACCGGACTCAATCAAGCAGGATTCAATGTCACCGGTCGTGCCATGCCCAGCGGCGAAATGATTACCCGAAACAACAAAGGACAAATCCCCATCCTCTTCACCGGCTGGCAACCCGACTATCCGGGTCCTCTCAACACCGCACCCATGATGTTCCACTCAAAAAGTAGCGGCAACCATACCGCCTTCAAAAACGCCGAAGTGGACAAACTCATCAACCTCGCTCAACAAGGAATTGACACCGAAGCAAACATCCGAAAAGTCACCGAAATCATCGAGAATGAGTGTCCAGTGATCCCCCTCTATATTCAGCACGACCTCATCCTCAAAAAATCCGATCCGCCCAAACGATAAAACGTATAACTTCAGGCATAAAAAATGCACACATAACTGTGTGCACATTCAAAATCAACCGAAGTGGTGGGTCCGGAGGGATTCGAACCCTCGACCAATGGCTTAAAAGGCCACTGCTCTACCGCTGAGCTACAGACCCGGCTGACCGAAAAATTATACCCAAAAGGGTAAATTAGTGTCATGGCTGAAGAACTTACCTACGCTTCGTCTGGTGTGAACATTGACGAATCCCAACGAGCCCTACGAAGTGTCGTTGAGCGGATTCGAGCAACCCAGGGCGAGAGAGTGGTAGGTGGCATCGGCGGATTCGGTGCCCTATTCAAAGGCGCCTTCCCCGAAATGAGCAACCCGATGCTCGTCTCAAGCATCGACGGCGTGGGAACCAAAACAAAAGTCGCCGCCATGGCAGGCGACTACAGCGGCCTCGGCAAGGACATCGTCAATCACTGCGTCAATGACATCCTCTGCCAAGGAGCCCGCCCCCTCTTCTTCCTCGACTACTACGGTTGCTCCCGTATGAACGCCTCCACCTTCGAACAAGTCGTAGGCGGCATGGCGGAAGCATGTGCTGAAATAGGTTGCGCCCTCATNNNCCACGACGACGAAATCGACGTGATCGGCTCCATCGTAGGCATCGTCGACTCAGACCGACTTCTTCCCCGAAGCGTCGGCGCCGGAGATGCCGTCATCGGAATCGCCTCAAACGGACTCCACACCAACGGATTCTCCCTCGCCCGTCGAGCCCTCTTCGAAGTCGGTGGACTCAGCGTCCGAGACGTCATCGAAGAAACCGGTCAAACCATCGCCGACGCCCTGCTCGCCCCTCACCGATGCTATTTCAACTCGGTCTACCCCTTGCTCGAAGACCCAGGCTTCCACGCCATGGCGCACCTCACAGGCGGAGGCTTCTACGACAACATTCCCCGTGTTCTCGGTTCCAACACCAAAGTCATCATCGAAAGAAACTCCTGGAACCCACCCCACATCTTCAAACTCATCCAAAAGACAGGCAACGTCGCCGACCCAGAAATGTACCGAACCTTCAACATGGGAATCGGAATGGTGCTCTTTGTCGACCGCTACTCAGCCGAAGGAATGGTCGCCAGACTCAACGAAGCAGGTGAGCAAGCAAGCGTAATCGGAGAAGTCCAAGCCGGCTCCACCGACGTCCAAATTGTCTAAATCACCTTGAACAACGGTCCCATCATCCATCTGCAGTCCCTCGACTACGCTGTACTAGCGGGATTCATGGCACTACTCCTCGTCGCATGGTGGGGAGCCAAGCGCAGAACCGAATCAGTGTTCGAATTCCTCACTGCCGGACGTTCACTCACACTCCCCGCCTTTGTCGCCACTCTGGTGAGTACATGGTACGGCGGCATCCTCGGCATCGCCGAAAGCGTCTCCTACTTCGGAACCGGCACCTGGCTCCTCCTCGGGGTTCCCTACTACATCTTCGCTGCCCTCTACGCCTTCTTCATGAGCGAGAAAATCCGAGGCGCCGACCAAATCACCATCCCCGAACGCTTTGAGTCAAGATTCGGCAAAGTCCCCGCCCTCGCCGCCGCTCTGCTCGTTCTCCTCCTCGCCGTTCCCGCTGCCCACGTGCTCATGCTCGGCACCATGGTCCAAGCCCTCTCCGGCTGGTCACTCCTCCTTTCCATGATCGCGATCTCAGCCATCGTCAGCCTCATGCTCTTCCGCTCTGGACTCCTTGCCGACGTCCGCATCGGCCTAGTCGCCTTCTGCCTCATGTTCCTCGGCTTCGCCGTCGCGTTCTTCACCCTCAACCACCAAACTTCTCTTCCTATCGCCATCTCCTCCCTTCCTCCCGCCTCCCAATCTTTCACTGGCGGAGCCGACTGGATCAACATCATTTCCTTCTTCATCCTCGGCGCATGGACCATCGTAGACCCAGGGTTCCACCAACGTGTCAGTTCCG
>JAPLCS010000021.1 GCA_026392145.1 Fimbriimonadales bacterium
GCACTGCTTCCAAAGTGACCGCTCAACATCGTCTAGGGAGTATTTGCCATTTGTTTTGGACAAGATTTCGATGTCTAGGACTAATCCGCAAAGCCATCCCGTGTTGTAATAGCTGAGTTGGTAGCCTTGGCTGTTCCCACGACCGTTCGCAGCGTCTCGGACTCTGAAACTTGACTCGTAGGGTGAAACGGTCATGCGAGCCTGATTAGCGCGCACGCCGTTCACGTTGGTCATCATTTCTGCATACATTTTTGTGATTGGGTCTTTTTCGCGTTCGTTTTGACCGTACCAGCCGTATCGTCCTAGAAGTGTGTGAGCATAGTAGTCGGTGACGCCTTCTAACCACCACAGGGCTCCTGTTTGCGGGAGGACAGTGTAATCGAACGGGCCGAGAACTGCTGATCGAATTCGCTTGACGTTCCAAAGGTGGAAGAATTCGTGTGAATAGACGCCGACAACTCCTGGTCCAACTCCAGCAGCCATGGAGATCTGTGTCGATGATAGGTGCTCAAGACCACCTGCTCCATCGGCTCCGCCATTGACTGCAAAGTGCCAGACGTACTTGTTATAGGGTAGTCCTCCAAAGAAATCTCCTTGCATTTGGGTGATGTATTTACAAGCCTTGATGACGTAGGCACGATCTACATCTTTCACCGCTGCGCCTCGGTAAGCAATGTAGTGTTGTTTTCCGTCTACCTTGTAGGTATCAAGTTCGAATTTGCCATATGTGACCGGGTTATCGGCGAGAACATCATAGTCTTCGGCTTTGAATTGGGTTCCTGCTGAGTTGGTGGCGTCCAATCCAGTGGCAATCATGGTTCCAGGTTTGAAGTTGAAGGATAGTTGTACTTTTTCTTTGAGCCTGCCAACAGGATAGATGTAAGTTGAAGGACCAGCATAGTGGCCGATACCGTTTCCGTATTGAACAGGAATTTCGTAGGAGAGTTCAACTGAAGAGCCAACCGGAGTTGCGCCCGACCATGTTGTGATAACGGGAAGTTTGCCTTCACTCGTCGTGTTGATTGCAGTTTCTTTACCGTTGACTTTGAGCACTGGTTCAGTTAGGAATTTGAAATTTGGTGGTGTCGCTGTTCGCTTTTAGATTGATGGTGACCTTCAGCGTGGTTTCTTCGGAACCAGATTGAACTGAGTACTTAAGGTCGGCGTGGGCAATACCCGTTAACGCAAAGAGAAAAAGTGATGAGGCCAGTGCTCCCTTCATCGCTGGAGTTTAACCAATAAACCCTTCGGATTGCGACATTAGAACGGAAGTGCACCGCCCTTGTCAGGCTTAACTGGTTCGGGGATTAAAAATTCTGGGATGAGAATAGATCTTGGCACAAAGGATTGTGGTGCCAGCACGATAGAATCGAACCCAACATTGGTGGAGTTCACTCCATTCACTTCAATTTTGACCTCTGACCGAACTGCTGGCAACCTTGTTGTTCCGAGTTTGTACCAGGCGAATCCACTTCCATATGGATTGACTCCTGCGCCCTGGAGGCTGAGAACTTGACCACCAATTTTTACTTTAATTCTTTCTTTATCGGCCGAGTTCGGGATTTTGGCGGAGATCCAAATTTCCATTTGCTGGTTTGTTCTCTGAGGAACCACCACGTTTGCATAAAGGGGACCAGAAATATCTGCAAATGGGCTCCGAACACTCAGATACGACCCATTGCTGCAACCCGCGTCTTTGACTACTTCGCTAAAGGTGTTGTCAGAGGATGATTCACATTCAGCCCAAATCGAATTGGAAACTGCCAATGATAGTCGATCGTGAACTTTTTGAGCGTTCGCAAGGGCTTTGTGTGGCGCAGTGTCCACGAGGTCTTTGAAGTCCCGAAGTTCGTAAACGTCCATTGAAAGATCTTGTCGTTTACTCTTGGTGTATTCCACCATTTTTGTAATTTCTCTTTCGAGGCGAGAGAGTTCGCTTTCTGGTACTGGGACATGATCAGCATCTGAAATGATAAGCGGAGAGGAGTCGAGCATGACTCGGAATCCCGTTTTAGTGAGGTCAATTTTTGAAACTATTGAACTTGTGGTCCGGAATTTTGCATTGGTCGCATTCAGAAGGCGGAACTCGACTACTGAGGCAGGACCGTTTTTCCATATTGCGTAGGTGGTGTTTTTGCCGTCTGAGGTTTGATAGGCAGAAACGTCGGTGCCGAGATTGATACGGTTGCCATCGGTTGGGCTTGGGAGCCACCATGAGCCATCTGAGAGTCTCAAGGTGAATGCGGGATCACTCGCATTTTGAGGATAGTAGGTTCCGCGAGGGCGTTCGGTCGGAATCCCTAGTTTTATTGCGGCGATTCCAGCAAAGTCTTTGACCTCGTTCGTTCGGATAAAGATTCCTCTGATACCTACTTTTGAAAAGTCTTCTAATACATCTGGCTTTGACAGGTCGGGTGAGTAAACGACATCAGTGGCGAAAATTGGTCCAGGATTAGAGGCTCGAAGATTGGAACTCATGGCTCCTGCCACTGAGTTCAGAATTCCGCTTGGTGTGTTTTGACCCACTTTGGCGACCACTCCTGTGAGTTCTCCCATTGGATTTTCGAGGAACCACGACCAGCCAAGCCACTCTTGGAAGACTGGTACGCCAGCCTCTTTTTTAATCGAGCGAATGATTCTGTGAATTCTTCTGACGCGGGTGCGGCTGATTGCTTCGCTCACGTCTTGCCAGAATTGCGATTTCTTATTTTCTGCAGAGACGAGTGTTTTGGTTTTCCAGTTGTAGAAGTACGAGACTCCACGTGGTCCATTCCAGAGTGGGACGAACGAAGAGATGTCTTGGAAGCCTTTTGCTTCGCCGAGGTTGCGAAGCCCCCATGATCGTGAAAGAGTGTCGAGATTTCGGTACTTTTCTTCGAGATAGTCTTCGAACTCAGCGAGGAACATTGGGTCGGTTGGGACAAATCCGGAGTCTCGATTGGCGAGATAAGGAGCCGTTCCGAGTGGGTTGATGATGCCCCTCAGACCCTTCGAATCTCTGAGCGATTTGAGTTGTCGGATGACTTGGTCACGGCGGGAGTCAAGTCGACTCCACAGATCTTCCATTTCAAAGCTTTCACCCATTGGAAAGAGGAGAGCAATTTGGTCGGCGTCGGTTGCTGCCTTGTAGCTGACATTCAGGACCCCCTTTTCTACGGGGACTGTTTTTTGGGACACCATTGAGCCATCGCGAGTCATGGCAATTACGACGAGGGCAGAGTCGATTCCAGGGAGGGGAAGAGTGAGGTTTCCTGATTTCCTGATGTTGTTTAACCGGTAATACTGAGGCTGGATAATGATGCCTTTTGCGTTTGGCAGGGATGAATTAACGGTGAGGAAAAAGTTTTTGTCCTCTACTTGCGAGGATGCTTCACGCCAGTTTCTGGAGATGGGAACTTCTAAGTTGAAATCCTGAATTCCAGCTTCCTTTGCGGCTTTGATGTTTTTGTCATCTGGAGAAAGTTGAATTCCGACGGGCTGGTAATCGGCTCCATTCCATTGAAGTTGCAGATTTGGGCCTACTGTCCATGTGCGAGCAATTGTCGCGACGAAAAGCAGACTTACTGAAATCATATATGCGACTTTACCCAGTTGCTAGGTACTCTTTTACGGTGAGTTTTGCTAATTCTTCCCTAGATTTGATGTCAGTTAACACGATTCGGGGTCTTTCGATGGATGGTGTTCAAAAAGCCAATTCCGGTCATCCAGGCCTTCCGCTCGGAGCTGCACCAATGGCCTATGCACTTTGGCAAAATCACTTGAAGCATCACCCGCTTCAGCCCAAATGGTTTGATCGCGACCGATTTATTCTGTCGGCAGGGCATGGCTCTATGCTCATTTACTCGTTGTTGCACCTGACTGGCTACGACCTATCGATTGATGATTTGAAGCAGTTTAGGCAGTCTCACAGCAGGACTCCAGGGCATCCTGAGAACACCATTACCGCTGGGGTAGAAATGGCGACCGGACCGCTTGGTCAGGGTTTTGCTCATGGTGTTGGTTTTGCGATGGCAGAGCGGCACTTGGCCGCGGTTTACAATCGCCCTGGGTTCGATCTTGTGAACCATTTCACCTACGCGATTGTTTCGGATGGTGACTTGATGGAAGGGATTTCCAGTGAGGCGGCTTCTTTGGCTGGCCACCTTGGATTAGGGAAGCTCATTTACCTTTACGATGACAACGGTATTCCCATTGATGGTTCGACTTCGCTTGCTTTTACCGAGGATGTGGCGCTGCGGTTTGAAGCGTTTGGCTGGCATGTTCAGAAGGTTGATGGGATGGA
>JAPLCS010000047.1 GCA_026392145.1 Fimbriimonadales bacterium
GCCGCCTTCTCCCAATTCCTAGTTCCCTCGTAAGCCACACCAAGGTTGTTAATAATTTGCGGTCGGTCTTTCTGCAGTTCCGAAGCTTTGGTAAAGGCATTGACCGCCTTGCTGTACTCCCTGTTCTCCAGGTAGTAGTTACCCATGTTGTAAAAAGGCTGATACTTTGTCGCGTCTTTTTCGGAAAGTTTAATAAACGTTGCGAGAGCCTTGTCCTTGTATCTCGCCTTCATATAAGCATTACCGAGATTATTCAGAACCTCTAAATCATTGGGACTTGCTGTCGAGGCTTTCTCCAAAAATGGAATTGCCTTCTCGGCTTCATCAGTTCGTAAGTACAAGAATCCTAACCAAGAATTAACTTCGACACTGCCCGGATACTCCTTCGATAAGGTTACGAATTCTTGCAGTGTTGTAGCGTCTCGATTGGCTTCTTTGCTGTCCTTGTACCTACCAGCAATCTCTGCAACTTTTCGTTTCACCACCTGGTCAGCAGTGTCCTGACCAAAAGTTGTGGTCATCGAAAGAGCACAAAGTACCGCCAAAAAGAGTCTCATCCGTTTCATCATTTCTAAATCCTTTTTAATAGTATTGTTATTAATTCTATGCCAAATCTCTTGGATGTAAGCGATTAAACCAACAAGCTCGGTATCGCGTCCTCAAAAACTGATCTTAATTCAGCAACATTCCAACCAAAGCTATGACTTGATGTTCTCACTGTTACGTGTGTTTGCGATGTAACCGTGCCAATCACTTCAGCCTTCAGTTGATTATCGGTAGCAAAACCCATCATTCTTACTGGTTCTTTGGTGGACACCACCACCCAGCCTGGGAACTCCCCAAACATTAAAGAAGTGTCGGTCAATGCGGCTTCGAATGTCAAAGAAGTCAAGTCAACCTCTAGACCCACTTCACCTGCCATCGCCATTTCCGCAATCGTGACCCCAAGTCCCCCATCACTCACATCACTCAGGGTAACCGTCCTCGATGCCATGGACCGCTGCTACAAAACTGCTTGCGCCTAGTCCCAAGTGAGAAGATATAGCCGCACCATTTCGAATCAGAACCAGGGTCTCTCCTGCACATGGACTCATCCCAATTGAATAATCATCTGTTGAGAAAACTCCTAGCATCCCAATCATAGGAGTGGGAGGTATTTCACCAAGTTCACTTTCATTGTAAAAACTCACGTTTCCACTGATGACTGGCGTTTCCAACACCTCACTCGCCAACGCGATGCCATCAACCGCTTGAGCAAACTGCCAATAAACATGAGGTTGCTGAGGAGAACCAAAGTTCAATCCGTCAGTCACAGCAACTGGCGTCGCACCGGTACACGCGACATTTCTTGCCGACTCGACAACCGCTAACTGCCCGCCACGATTTGGATGCATTCGGGTCCATCGCGAATTGCCGTCAATCTTGACCGAAAACGCCTGTCCACTTCCCGACGGAGCAATCACAGCGGCATCTGCAGCGCCAGCTTTAAGGACGGTTTGCGTCTGAACCTGTTGATCGTACTGCCGATAGACAATTCTCTTAGAAGCAATATCCGGGAATGCGAGAAGCGTCTTCAAGTCAGATTCAATGTTTCTTGAAGCAAATGTCGCAGGATTAAACTTTTCAGCTTCAATAAAGTACTCGGGAACCCGTTGTTCACTTTGATAAACTGGACAGTGATCGGTTAAGAGCGTAGGATCAACTTGGGCGATGATTTCCCCATGCCGGGTCACTGTGACCACTCCATCATCAGTCACATATCCAATGACAACGCCATGAGTTCCCCACTTATGGAAGACGTCGATAACTTCTTGTTCTCGACCCTTCTCTGCCACAGCGAGCATACGCTCTTGGCTCTCACTGAGCATCAGTTCATAGCCACTCATGTCATTTTCGCGCATAGGAACAAGGTCCAAATTCACCGACATTCCCACGCCGCCCTTGCTTGCCATTTCAATCGTGCTACAAGTGAGACCTGCGGCACCCATATCTTGTATCGCGACGATAGCTCCAGTTTGCAAGGACTCAAGTGTCGCCTCAATTAACTGCTTCTCTGCAAATGGATCACCAATCTGAACATTTGGCCGCTTGGCCTCACTATCTTCCCCAAACGATTCCGACGCGAATGTGGCTCCATGAATGCCGTCTCGCCCGGTTGAAGAACCCAAGTAAAGCACCGGATTCCCAACTCCTTGAGCGGCTGCAGTCGTAACCTCATCAAGTTTCAAAACACCCACGCACATCGCATTCACCAGCGGATTCCCACTGTAATTCTTGTGGAATCCAACCTCACCTGCAACCGTCGGAACTCCTACGCAGTTACCATAACCCGCAATCCCCTCAACGACATGGTCAAAAAGGTATCTGTTCTTACTAACTATTTCATCCGATGCAGAGCCAGCCGAAATTGGACCAAATCGAAGTGAGTTCAGCAACGCAACTGGTCGTGCGCCCATGGTCAGAATGTCCCGTATGATTCCTCCCACTCCTGTCGCCGCACCCTGATAGGGCTCAACATATGAAGGATGGTTGTGAGATTCGACTTTCATCGTAATTCCGAGTCCGTTACCAATGGGAACAATTCCAGCATTCTCATGCCCGTCACCCTCCATCGCCTCCTTGTATTTCGAAAACCGTGCAAGTACCGGACGACTGAACTTATAGCCGCAATGCTCAGACCACATCACCGCAAACATCCCCAATTCTGTGTAGCTTGGATCTCGTCCCAAAAGTTCGGTCAGAAGGGCATATTCGGAATCATTTAAACCCATCGAGGTGTAGACTTCTGGTGTGAAAGCGGGCATCTTCCCTAGTATATCTGGCTCGGTCAGATTTTCTGGCAAGGCAAGGCACACTCTCACCCCATACAGAGCAAGATTTTATCTATGCCTTTTCATGGGCATCTTTTCCGCTGTTTTTCTGACAGGATGTTCCAACAACCGCGCATTGTTTGGGAAGTGGGAAGGCGACCGAGATTGGAAAAAACTTCCCGTCAGCAATGAGCTAGCCGCAAGAGCTTTCGCTGCAGTCAATCTAGAACTGAAGCCAAACGGAAACTTTATACTCATTGATGGAGGAATCCCATTCACAGGTTCATGGGTCAGAACTGGAGACACTATTCGACTAGATATCGAAACTTATTTCAACAAGTCCGTTGGCTCCCAACCAGAAGAAGTTCGTAACCTAATGGAATTTTCTCTGCGGACTGACGGCACCTCCCTCTGGTACAAATCTAAATCAGACACCTCAGAAATCATCCTCAAAAAGTCTGAAATTCAAAAAAGTTAAACAGGTTTTCAAATTTATTGAGTCGCTTGACCTAAAACGCTGCAACGTAAGTTCCAAAATATTGGTAACTAAACCATATGGATCGAAACAAACTGCACCGAATTCCGCATAAAGATCCCGTCAGCGGGAGCGAGATGTTCATCAGCGAACTGACCAGCGAAACAACTGGAATCACGATCCGGGGAACTTTCGAAATTCCAAAGTACGCCAGACTAGAACCAGACCAACTTGAATTCCTTGAGGTCTTTCTTCGCAGCCGAGGAATGCTCAATGGAGTAGAACGTGAGCTTGGCATAAGCTATCCAACCGCAAAGGCAAGGCTAGACACCCTCCTAAGCCATCTAGGTTTAGTCCCGTACGAAACCAAAGAGAAGTCCGACAAGAATTCGGCAAAGCGAAAACAAATCCTTGAACAACTTGAAAACGGCACCATTACCGCCGAAGAAGCAAAACGAAAATTGGGAGTTTTGAATTGAAAGAAGAAATTAAACGAATAAACAAACTGGTGGCAGAAGGCAAAATTTCCCCTGAGGATGCCGCTGATCTCATTGATGCGTTCTACAATGCAGAACGAGAAGAGAACGAAAGTCAGAACCCACCACCCATCCCACCCGAAGCGAATCAAAAGTCAAGCGACTCTGGCGAAAGTTCCTCAGGGCACTCGAAGCCGTACGATCCATTCCAATCAATCCTCGACACAGTTGAAAAACTCGGTAAGGAAATCACTGAGAATGTCGACTGGCAAGAAGTCACCAACGGAGTAAGAACCAACGCTAAAAAGGGTTTGGATGCACTCAAATCTGGTCTAGATGAAATCAGCAAAGGCAAAATCAATCTCGGCTGGCTTCTGAGCACAAGCACTCGTGAAATTCGACTTCCACTAGCCATGACCGAAAGTCAAATGCTTAGAATCGAAAATGGATGTGGAAACATCGAAGTGTCCACCGACACCGCCGAATCCTATGTAATCGCTAAAGCAAAAATTCGAGGAGCAACCCCAGAAGATGCTAAAGCGAAAGCCGATGCCTACTCCCTGGTGGTTGATTCCAGTGAACACGCCGTGGACATCAAGCAACCCCAAGTAAGTGGTCTTGAAGTCGAACTCAAAGTTGTTATTGCGGCAACTCCAGCCCTGGAAATCAAATCGGACGCAGGAGATGTAATCGTCAGAAACACTCAAAACGCTTGCCGCATCCGTTCAACTGCAGGTGAAATCCACCTTTCTGGCCTCAACGGTCAAATCGAAGTGGTGTGTGACTCAGGTGATGTATCCCTCCGAAACTCAGAATCAACCGGGATTGTGGTTGAAAATAAAGCCGGAAACATCGAGCTAACAGGTGTTCACGGAAACATGAACCTTCGCTCATCGACAGGAAACATTTCAGTGCATGCCTCCAGCGGCAAAACAGTTTCCATTGAAGCTGTCTCTGGAAACATCTTTGTCGAATCCAACCAACCTGTGAGCGGAGCGCTCAATATTCGAACCGTAAACGGTAATGCTGACGTGCACCTACCAGACGGTTCAGATGCAAGAGTGACCGTCACCACTCTCAGGGGAGTGGCTTCGACCGACATTGAACTCACAGATCGTGCCCAAAACGACCAAAGAATCACCGGCAAACTTGGTGCAGGGAACGGCAGTATTGATGTAAGTACCGTCACAGGAAATGTCAGCCTATCATTGAAAGACGCTCAAGCAATGAACACAGAAAGTGAAACTGCCTGGCCCTCAGGCCCTGAACTCTAAACAAGCGATACAAAAAATTGCCCGTCCTCTATTCAATCAAGAGGACGGGCCTTTTTTTAGGCTACTGGGGGATGCTTAGCCTTTCTTCTTTGGGGTGGTGCAGCATCCGCCTTTGCTGCAGCAGTCGCCACCTTTCTTGCACTTGCCATCTTTGCAATTCTTGCAGTTCTTGCACATTGGACATGACTTGCAGTCCTTGGCGCACTTTTCGCACTTACCTTTTGCACAGCAAGACGCACAGCAGTCTTTCTTCGAAGACTGAGTCTTAGCTTGACCAGCAAATCCGAAAGATGCAACAACGAGAGAGGCCATAACGAGGCCAAGTTTAAGTGAATTCAACATGTGTATGATTTCCTTTGTTTGATTTCCTAAGTGTCATGGCGAGTGATTGAAATTGTCCTAAGTAAAAATAGGAAGCAGTCACCTCACTCGCAGAGTGAAGAATGAAATCTTAGGCAATAGGTGGTGCCCGCAATCGAGCAGGCATGTCATGTCCTGGCAAAGGCGGATCAACATCCGAACTGCACCTAGTAACCACCATAACTGGTGGCAAAGGAATTTTAATATCTACGGTCTGAACAACGTCCGCCACCAAGTTCAAAGTAATAAATGAAACGGCTACGGCAGGAGTTTGATCGGGAGCAATCAGATGGGGGGCAGTTTTGCAACAGCAGTCATCTTTCTTCGATATGACCGAAGAAAAGTGAATAGAAGGAGAAAGTGTCACAGGGTGACAACATGACAGCGGAGCAGTTGCAACAATAATCTTCTCAACAACAGGCGAAGGCTGGCAACAAGCCATCTTACACACAACTGAAGAAATGGAACCGTGAGCAAATCCAAGGACACTTGCCATTAGCAAGAGAAAAATGGTTCGAATCCGAATCACGTGTTTCACTGATGTCCCAATCTCTATTATAGGTCAGATTGAGTGAAATCGTTCCTTACGGTATCCTAATTGTTATGATTCGAGAAGTAGTTTCAACGTCGAACGCTCCCGCTGCCATTGGTCCCTATAGCCAAGCAATCAAAGCATCTGGCAACTTCCTCTTCATGAGCGGTCAAATTCCACTCACCCCCGAGGGAACTCTGGTTGAAGGTGACGTTTCGGCTCAAACCAACCAAGTACTTGCCAACATGGAAGCTGTGCTTTCTGAAGCAGGTCTGAGCTTTGAGAACATCGCGAAAACTACGATATTCCTCTCGTCCATGGACCACTTTGCAACGGTAAACGAACTCTACGGCGCTAAATTCCCAAACAATCCACCAGCACGATCAACGGTGGCAGTCCTTAAACTTCCTCGAGGCGTTGATGTAGAAATCGAAGCCATTGCAGTGTACTAAAGCTCACTTCAATCATGAAACGAGTTGTATCGGTAAGTCTCGGGACAAGTAAACGAGACAAGCACGAAGAAGTAACCATTCTCGGCGAGTCGTTCCTAATAGAACGAATTGGAATGGATGGTGACCTAGAGGCCTTCGGAAACAAGTTTGCCGAACTAGATGGAAAGGTCGATGCTCTCGGAGTCGGTGGTGCAGATATCTACTTAGTGGTCGGCGAGAAAAAATATGCATTCAAGCAAATACTCGCTCTTGCATCTCGCGCCAAAACCACCCCGATTGTAGATGGAAGCGGACTCAAACATACACTCGAGCGTACTGCGATCGCACGGCTTCAGCGTGACGGAATCATCGACTTCACAAAGTCAAAAGTTCTCTTAGTAAGTGCGGTAGATCGCTTCGGTATGGCGCAGGGATTAGTTGACCAAAAAGCATCCATTGTTTTTGGAGACTTTCTGTTCGGACTCGGCCTTCCCATGCCCATCAGAAAATATTCGAACGTAAAGTTGCTCGGTAACTTACTTCTGCCCGTCATCACCAACTTGCCATTCAAATGGTTTTATCCAACCGGCGAAAAGCAAGAAAAACGAACCCCCAAATTTCCAAAGTACTTCCTCGAAGCCGACGTTATCTGCGGCGACTGGCACTACATCCACAAGTTTATGCCCGACCAACTAAAAGGGAAAACAATCATCACCCAAACTCTACGAAAGGCAGACTTGGAATTCTTGACCAAAGCCGGAGTGTGGCGAGCAATCACAACCACACCGGTGGTCAACGGAGAAACCTTTGCCACCAATGTCATGGAAGGTGTCATCGTCGCCTTACTTCAAAAACGCCCCGATCAAATTAATGAGTCTGAGTACCTCGAAATGCTAAGCCGATTGGACTGGAAGCCTACCGTCATCGAACTCAACGCCCCACAAAGTTAAGGTAATTTAGTACGCACGTGCACAAATTCGCATTCGTCATCCACCCACTCAAGGCTAAAGACGCCGCAAGGAAGTACCCCATTGCCAAGTACATGCCAGATTGGGTAATCAAAAAATTCTACGGTTCAAAAAAGCCATTTATAGGTTCCTTTGTCGATGGAATTGTATCGAAGACAGGAGCAAAAACCGAGGGTTGGTTCATTATTTGTCCTCTCACGCCAGATATGATGCTCTACGATTTGCCCCTCGAGGCTGTGTACGAAAAATTGGTCTACTGCGCTGAGCTCGCTAAGTCAGAGGGCGCAGAAATCATGGGTCTAGGCGCATTTACTAGCGTCGTTGGCGACGGCGGAATCACTGTCGCAGAAAGAGCCCCCATCAAAATCACTACGGGAAACAGCTACACCATTGCAACTGCAATTCAAGGGGCACTCAAAGCCATGGACCTAGTTGGAGCAGTTCCCAAAGAGTCCACCTTGGCAGTGGTTGGAGCTACAGGTGCCATTGGAAAAACCTGTGCCAAAATGCTCTCGCCTCAATTCGCATCTACGCTACTTGTCGGGCGAGATATGGAACGTACTCAAACGGTTGCCGATGAACTTGAAAGAGCCACGGCGACTACAAACGTTCAAGACCTCAAGAGTGCAGACATCATCATCACCGTTACCTCAGCAGGGGCCGACCTGATTTTCCCAGAACACCTCAAACAAGGTGCTATCGTGTGCGATGTCGCGCGCCCCAGAGATGTAAGCGTAAAAGTCGCCAAAGAACGACCAGATGTCCTCGTCATAGAAGGTGGAGTCGTTTCTGTACCCGGCGATGTTAACTTCCGAATCTCTTTTGGATTCCCAGAAAAGACCGCCTACGCCTGCATGAGCGAAACCATGATGCTCGCCCTCGATGGCAAGATTGAGAACTTCACTCTCGGTAAAGAAGTCAGTGTCGCGCAGGTGGAAGAAACCATCCGCATGGCAGACAAGCACGGATTCGAACTCGCAGGATTCAGATCGTTTGAAAAAGCCGTTCCCCAAGAAGCAATCGATCGAGCACGCTCTGCCCGTCAAAGCTAGTGAGAAAAAAGCTAGTCACTGATAGCATCCGCTTTCTTGGCTGACTGAAGCTGACCAGGGGCCAAAGTAGGCCGTAGCCCCAGAGTTTCGATCACGTTTTGAGCAACTTGCTTAAACACTGGACCAGCGACTTCAGCACCATACTTCTTGCCCGCCTTGGGATTATCAACCATCACCAAAATCACAGCTTCTGGTTCTCGCGCTGGAACGATACCAATAAAGTTAGACACATAGCCTTTCTTATCGCTTCCCCGCATCCTCTGTGCAGTTCCAGTCTTGCCACCAAATTCATAACCAGCAATGCCTAACTTAGATCCGGGTCCCTTCTCCATGACCGCTTGCATGCATTCAAGCGCAAAATCGGCAGATTCCTTCTTGAGAACTCGGTGTGGCAATCGTTGAGGAACCTTCTTGCCATCCACGGCTTTCACCAGTGTTAAAGGAACTCGGTTACCTCCATTGGCAATCGTAGCAAAAGCACCTGCAATGGTCACAGGAGTTAAGTTAAGCGACTGTCCAAAACCCCATTCAGCGAGTTGTCGTAACGCGCCCCATCTCGCCTTCTTTAAGTTGTTCTTCACTTCACCTGATAACGGTGAACCATCCATTCCCAAACTCGATTTCTGAGTAAAACCCAAATCAGTCAGATAGTCAAAATAGTTGTCTCTCCCAACTTTCATCGACCATTGAGCCGCTGCAACATTGCAGCTCTGGGCAATTGCGTTTACAGGATCAACCGCTCCGTGTGCTCCATGAGCTTTGTCACAGTGAATTGGCTTATCCTTCGGAATATTCAAGGTCAAATTAAAATTCGTAATCGAGTTTCGATTGATAACACCGGCGTCATACGCCTTGGCAACTGTAAAAATCTTAAAAATTGAACCAGGCTCAAGCGCATCTTTATAGTTAGGATTCTTACCTTCAAAAGGTGACCGCCCAGACTCAGCAGGATCGGGTGCCGGCCACGATGCCATCGCTAAGATCTCCCCCGTTACCGGATGCACAACAACTACACAACCGCTGTCTGCTTTGTTGGAGATAACCGCTTCCTTAATGGCCTTAGCCGCTACGTATTGAATCTGACTATCAATGGTGGTCGTAATCGTCTTACCATCGACACGCACTTGCTCTGGTTCAAACGACCGCAAAGGTAAAAACTGCCCGTTCTTATCCTTCAAACCGCGCTGCAATCCGTCAACACCCGTCAGCATCTTGTCGTAAGAGCTTTCGAATCCAGACTTAACCTCTTTTCCATCTTCTTTCCGCTCCAGTCCGATGAGCGAACTCGCATACAATCCCAGAGGATAAATGCGTTGCATCTTGGGAGCAATGGAAATACCATCAGCATTCCAATCCTTCTGTATGGCTCGAATACGCTTTTGCTGAACGGGAGTCAGAGGATCTTCCCAAGTTCGAGACCCCGTCTCTCGATCCAAAAATGCATACGCAGGAATACCTGTAGCTTCACTCAAGGCAATGGCAAGCCCGTTCGACTTGGGCATTTTTGCGTAATTCACCGAAAGTTCATAAGCCGTTGCATCCTGCGCAAGTGGTTTGCCACTCCTGTCAAGAATCGCACCTCGTTTCGCATAGTCGTACGAATCTACATACCACTTCTTAACTTCCTTGGCCTTCTCAATAGTAGAACCAGTCTCAAAAAGCTGAAGTTTTAATTGAGAAAGGGCCGCCATGCCAAGCATGGCAGCCATAAAGACTGGAGCAGGATTCAAACTACTAACCTGTTTGCTACTTCGACGCATACTTGTTCACAGACCCAGCTAGCACATAGCCATGCTCAACCGCCCACTGCTCAATTTCAGCAGTAGCGCCAGTGGCATTTCTAAGACGATGGGACTGAACGGAACTTTCCGCAGTTTTAAGCAAAGGAGCAACATTCTTAAGTTTGGATCGCTGTAATTCAGTCAGCATGTTTCCCCCCAAGGCGGTAACAAAATATGTCAACACCATAAACAATCCAAATACCCAGGCCGATTGCACCATCAAGGAGCTAACCTGTTGCTTTGAACGCGCGTGAGAACGAGAAGATTTAGTTGATCGAGAAGACGACCGTGTGCTGCGATGCGAAAACGTAATGCTCATTTACAATCCTTTGTGTGAGTCGAATACACATCCTATGTACCCATTGACTTAGTCTCACTATTCTATTACATATCCTCGCAAAAGTGCTAACTATTTTTGCGAATTATTCTTAATTTTGCCGAGCGACTTCGAGAATTCTTTCTCACCTCATCATCTCCAGGCTCCATTGGCTTTTTGGTCATGTTGGTGAACCCATCTTGAGCCAAAGCGGCAAAGGTATGTTTGACAATCCGGTCCTCACCACTGTGATAACTAAGCACGGCTAAAGTCCCACCAATCGCCAAAGAAGCCGCCGCGTCCTCGAGCGCCTCTTTCAATCCATCCAGCTCCCGATTAGTCAAAATCCTAATCGCTTGGAATGTTCTCGTGGCCGGGTGAATTCTCTTCTCTCG
>JAPLCS010000112.1 GCA_026392145.1 Fimbriimonadales bacterium
CCGAGTGCCGTTTTGTTCAGCGGACAGGATTTCGAGGTGTTGAGCGTTCATGATGGTTTCCTTTCGTTCGCAGGGAGCGGAATTGCCCCTTGCGTGACGCGGCCGTAAAGAGTCCAAACAAGAAACGCGGCAAGGTTTAGGGGAGCAGGGACACCCTCGTCTGCACCGAAGGGAAGATGAGGGACCTTGCTAGCGTTTCGAGGCTTGGGCTTAGGTCAGCTCACAGATGTCAGGCGGCAAATACACTAAGTAACAACGGAAGGGATAAATATGGGTGCCAGGAAATTTTTGTCTTTTGAGCAAAAAGTTCACTACAAAACCGGACAGGCTTGATACAATACGATGGTATGGCAGGGCGGCTAGGATCAATCCGTGCAAGTCTCAACATTCGCATTTGTATGCGTATTATCTGCGGATGTCTAGCTTTACTCGGCCTCTTGTTGTCTGTTGCTGCTCTGTGGTCTCGATACTCACTGAGTCGGAGTGACTCACAGCTGATGATCGTGAGCAATCGAGCAAAGGTGATGGATGTTGCCTACCTGTTGGATAGTAAAGACACAACAAAGGTGGAGTACATTCGAACAAGTGAGCCCTTCGCCAGATCACTCGCCATCCAATTTCATTTTGATCTTGAACGGCCGGATTCCATACATTTCATTCTTTTTAGAAACACAAAAGCCGAGAAATATCTTTCGCAATCTGCGGGGGAGGCTCTATTTTCTTCAATCACAACCAAGGCGAGTTTGGCTGAGTCATTTCCATACATTCCTGCATTGATCTGCTTTGGGATTGCTCTAGGACTGATTTTTCCCATAAAGATGAACCTGCTGTCATCCGCAACCATTGCTCTCTCCTTGGTGTCGGCTGTGAAATATTTGACCGCCTGTCCAACTTGCCCGACGGTAACAATTGTTGGTATCGATGCTGCCCTTGTTGGGGTTTTCACATTTGGGGTTCTTGGTGGCTTGCTCCACAGCAAGCCAAACTCTCTCTCAGTGCGAGTTGCTGTGCTCGTTATCATCTCATTCTCACTTGGATGGCAGTTGATTAGTTGGTGGGAGGGCCGGTTGCAGTGTGCACCTTGCAGCACAATCGGTCTACTTTCGGGAATGATATTAGCGTCGTCCGATCACATCTTGGATGATGCCTCACCTTCGATTCTGAGCCAGCTAGCCATTAGCGGGTCTATTGTTATGGCGATTGGTCTTTTTGCCTATCAGGGCGGATTTACAAAGGACTCATCTAGCACGGTTAAGCCTTCGAGACATCTAGCCGCACTTGGTATGGCAAAAACTCCGGTGATTAAGTCTTGTTCAGAGGTGGGAATCAAGCCAACGGGTCGATTTTCAATTATCGTGATAGGAGCTTTTGGTTGTCATGCTTGTGAGGTTGCCTCTCAGTCGATTGAAGTCGCAGGCCTAAAAAATGTCTTATTTTATTCAACAACTGTGACTCCCCCAGATACAACACAGAGCTGGACGATTCTAGAGAACGCCTCTCTCATTACATCAACACCGACAACTTTACTAACACTCCCGACCGGGAAAATCTCTAAGATAATTACAGGGGCTTCGTCTGACACAGAGGGACGTCGACGATACATAAACGAGCTTATTGAATTCGACAACCAAAATCTGAAAAGGTAACCACATGAACAAACTCAAACAGACACGGGTAATGGCAGGACTTTTCCTGACATCGATCCTTCTCGCTACTCAAGTTGCATTCGCCAACTGCACTTCTGGAACTACGGGTCAAGGGACTCTTACGCTCTACAAGTGCGACTCTGGATGCACGATGTTCCCTAGCGGTCCAAGATGGGAGTACACATCCACGTGCACATCTTGGTATTGCTGTCCCGGAGAATCGACAGCGTACTACTATCCCTCTAGCTGTACGCCATGGACGTCTACCTTGGGTCCAGATGGAGAACTCCCTTGTTGTAGAGTTACCGCCGGACCAGGCACAACTGTGCCTCCATTCCAGGAGTCGGCTTGTGCAACCGCCGCTGTCGGTGCCGAACAGTAGTCGCTTGACCTATCTCGCCCCTACTCGCTTGTAGGGGCACAATATCCTAATGCAGTCATCTCGCTTAAAGTGGATTTACTTCGCGCTCGACGCGACCTTGATTCTTGTTTGTCTTGGAATCGTTAAGACGGTATCTACCTTTGTAGTTGCCTTCAACTACAGCGGTGAACATTCGGGCCAGATAATGGAGCTTGCTATCTCCTCATCTATTAAAGGGGCACTTCAATTCTGGGCGATACCAACGCAGTTGAAAGTCCATCCGATGCCCGCAATTTTGCTTCTGCTCATGCTGTGCAGTTTGAGCGTACGACTTTGCGGGACAAAATGGATATCAGTTTTCATCGTGTCAATAATCTCCTACGTTATCCTGATTGGAGTGACACTCTCGTCATTTGGATCGGCTAACAGCAGTGCCGCCGTAAGTGCTGGCATTGGATTTGCGATCATGCTCGCATTGAGTTTAGCGGTGGCGTTTGCAAGTGAGACACTGAAGAAAAGGTTGGCAACACAGCAAGATACTGGTCGCAACTCCAGCAGTAGAACGTCTAATCGTGGATTTACGCTTCTGGAAGTTTTGGCGGCTATCGCGATCATCGGCGTGCTCATGGCGATTATCTTTCCTGTAATTGCAAATTCGAAAGATCGCGCAAAGGTTGCTCAAGAGATGGCGCAAGTCCGCAATTTGTACATTGCTGTCGGATTGTATGAAGCCGATGCAGAGGAAAAGTCACCATCTTCTTTGGTTGGTTTAGTGAGTAGCTACGCTCCAGAATTCTTATTGTCATGCCCCGAAGACCACAGGAAAGGATTATCCGTGGCTGATTGGCCAGCAAATCCTTGGATTCTTTGGTCACCTCAGGATGATTCATTGATGTCAAGGAAGCGATCACGCAATAGGGTCAGTTATTTTTTCATGCGAAGTTGGGAGCGAGCGTTCCCGGCTGGTCGAACATACGAAGAGTTAAGGAACGATCCTGAAGTGGGTTTCATTGCGGGTTTTGGACTGTTCAAATGTACTAATGGAACTTGTATTTACCCCCCCTCAACGAGTCCTTACAATATTGGTCATCCCGCTAGTAATATAGGAGGCGTTATGGTGGAGGCACGCACAGACGGATCGATTGTAACGCGACGCCGTGATGGACCTTGTGAGTCGGGAATGCTTTTCAGCCAAGTATTTCTCTTTCAAGACATGAATTGTCGGCGAGTCGGAAGCTTACGATGAGTTGTCGAACGGAGCTGGCGTACCATGTTCGCCCTCGAAATGTTCTGATGCCTTGCTGGTTGAGACGCCTTGCGATCTCCCTGTAGCTCACGCCTTCTTTTGCCATTGGTTCTATAACAGGCCAAAGCTCGGCTCGGTGCCGCTTCATGGACTCCAGCCTCGCGGCGGTCGGTAGGGAAGTGTCCTTGGATGGGTTCGGATTGCCGAGTTTCCCCCCTTCGCGGATGAGTAGGAACGGTAGGAATAGGTTCACCGATGGGGAACTACCGTCAACAGTTTACGAAGTGTTTACGCGGCCCGATCCCTGCTGAACACCTCTCAAAATGTCGTTTAGGTCGCGTAGCAGTCTCAAAAGCGGTCCCTTAAGTCCCTTGTCGAACTCATGAAGGTGGAGCTTCTCCTTTTCCAGAGAAACACATTTGGGCTTTTCAACCTCGATAAGGAGATTCTCATGGAGAAAGACAAGCACAAACCAGACACCTCGAAAGAGGCACCTCGACCAAACCAAGAGCCGCCGCCGCGTAAAACAGGGCGAGAGTTTATGGATGACAAAATCAACCGCACTCAGGCCCAGCCTGGGAAAAGCATACGGCCCGTTCCAAAGCGAAAAAGAAGCACAAAAAGTTCTTTGGTCAATCGATACCGGCTGGTCAAATCACGAATCGTTCATCTAACGACTAAGCTGAATCCGACCCCAAAAGTTGCATAATATCTCCATGGTTCCGTTCGTGGCGATTCTCGCAGGCTGGCAAGACTCAAACGCAATGTTTGACAAAATCGTTGCCACCCACGTCTCCATGCAATCAGCGAACGTCCGAGTACAAGACCTGAACCAACCCATCGTACCGACCGCGATTACCTACAACCAGTCAGTAGGACGAATGGTGATGCCAAACCAACAGGTCGTCGAAGTGGCAAAAGCCGAAACCAAATACTACGACCAAATTTTCGATATGGTGGTAGTCACCAAAAACGACTCACCCGCGAATCCACGCAACGGTCTCCTTCAATACGCCCTCATCCACCGAGAACCAGCAAGCCTGATCCTTGACCCAAACATGTTCAAGGACTTCATGCAAGACCTCAAAAGTAAAAAAGGCTGGAAACTAAGCGGTAACACCCTCACTTTAACCAAGAAAAACGCCTTATCTCTTATCCGATTCGACAAATACTTCCGACTCACTCAAATCAAATCCATCGTCGGCAAATCGGTCCTCCAAGATTGGGCATACACCTACCCGTCTGCTCCATCCAGCACAATTCCAACCTCCGCGCTCAAAGTCAAAGGGCTTCCCGAACGACCAACCTTCCCCAAAAACACTAAGCCCAAGGCAAAGCAAGCATCGTTCCAAATTTGGAACGCAATGGCGAAAGTAAGAAATGTTCAAATTGCCCAGCAAATGAACTCAACAAACTTCAAAACCACCTACCGAGCAGGGTCACTTTCCGAATCCGGTCCCAAAGGCTCATGGACATGGAACGAAGGTTCAATCCAAATTAGCCCGAAAGGCAAATCTCCCGTCACCATCCGAAAGCAAGCCAGCACCTACCTCGAACAACTCCGAAAAGTCGGAATCGAGTCATCTCCCTTCTCACGCTACATCTTCAATCGCCAAATTCCCTTCCTCGACCTCTTCCAAAACGCGAACTCCATCACTGCCGATGGAAGAATATCAGTCAACGGCAAGAGTGCAGACATGGTATCCATTTACAAACTTGGAACCAAAGTGCGACTCTTAGTCGATCCATCAAGCCACCGAATCATCCAACTCAGCACCGATAGCCAAGACGCCAAGGGCAAATATGTCACCGGCTCTCGCCTCAAACTCTCCTATCAATAATCGCTTCTACCAATAACCTCTCCCACCAGTACAAACCGGTCACACAAAATCGCGATGCCATCGGCATGCCGGTTTGGTAACATGAGCCATGTTCGGCTGGTTCTTTCCGTTGATGGTCGCTGGCACAAGCCACCCGCAAACCCAATCAAATTCTCAAAACGCAACCAGACCAAACATCATCCTAGTCTTTTCCGATGACCACGCAAGACAGGCAATTTCCGCCTACGGCTCAAAACTCATCAAAACACCCTCCATCGACCGGCTCGCTTCCCAAGGCACCCTGTTTACTCGCCACTACACCTCAAATCCAATCTGCGCCCCTAGCCGAGCAACCCTACTTACCGGACTCTATAGCCACGCCAATGGCCACAAAGACAACGAGAGTAAATTCGACGGAACCCAGCCTAACATCGCCAAAATGCTCCAATCCGCAGGCTATCAAACCGCATGGATCGGTAAATGGCACCTAGAATCCAACCCCACAGGGTTCAATCACTGGGAAATCCTCCCCGGCCAAGGAGCCTACTACCAACCCAAATTCATCACTCCCAAAGGCAACATCTCCACCTCGGGCTACGTCACCGACATCATCACCCAAAAGAGCCTCACCTGGCTCAAAGAAGCATCCTCACAGCCCTCTCCATTCTTCCTCGTAATCGGACACAAAG
>JAPLCS010000330.1 GCA_026392145.1 Fimbriimonadales bacterium
CGATCCCAGAGGAAAACTCCTGGCCAGAATAGGCAAAGCCTATTTCAGAGGCATTCGATTTGACGGCACGATAGCACCAAGTGTAGTCATTCGAAATGGCTATATCGCCCTACGTAGAGACACAAAAGGGGACTTTGATCTCAAAAACTACTTTCCTAAATCAACAGGCGAAAAATCCGATATTCCCTACGAGGTGGAACTGCAAAACTGCAGAATTGCCCTGCTCGATGATACGTCAAGCCCCTCAACACGGAACCAACTCACAATTGGCTCAGCAAAACTGGCCGGTCAAGCTGATAATCTCATCGGCACGGCCAAAGTCAGCTTAGACCAGCTCGCCTCCTCCGATATTGAATTCCAGAAGACGGAAAACGGTTTCTCACTAATCGGAAAAAATATAACCGCTGACCTAGTAGCAATTCGTAATCGACTTGCTACCGGGCAGGAAAAGAAATTTTTGGATTTCCTGAAGCCCCTCCAAGCAAAATCACTTGGAATCAAAGGAGACCTTAAATTTGCTCTACCTACAAAGGGAAATCCTTCCTGGACAGCTAATATCTCGGCTGAAAGTACCGAGTTAGCTTGGGAAAAACTACCAATTGGCAACCCCACATTCAAAGGAACTCTTAACCAGGACGGGATGAGCGGGATGGTCTCCACAAACCTTCCGAACACAAGTGGCATCACCAAAGCAACCATGAACGCGTCTATGTCATTCGGCAAAGATCTCCAATTCATGGGCATTCTCAACGCCGAGAACATTACGCGCGAAACCATTAAATCGTTTAACTTTACCGTTCCGAAAGAAGTTCAATTTAGCCAAGTTTCTGCAGATTCCCTTATCATATTTGATCGCTCCGGATTCAGAATTCGGGGAGGAATAAAACACAGCAATCTGGTTGCCTTTGATCAAAAAATCGAAACCAACAATCTGAACTTTATCTATGATCAGAACAAGTTAACGTTACAGATTCCCGAACTACGATCTGGCAAGTCTCAAGGAAGCGCGCTGTTTGAGCTAGACTCCACAACCGGCAATTATGTGGTGAGTGGCTCACTAAACAGAGTTCGAGGACAGGATTTTAGCAAATGGGTCCCAAAACCCATGCTCGGCACCACTGCCAATCTAAAGTTCACTACTACGGGCAACACCAAATCTCAGAAATCTGCCCAGCCCACCATTCACATAAGAGGCAACGTCACCCCGTCGTGGCAAACCGGTGATCAACTACTTAAATTGCCAACCGGTGAACTGAGTGTGCGTTACGAAAAGGGAAAGGCTACGGTTGAGCGATTCGATGTAACTTCAAAAGAAGCAACATTAGCCGTGACCGGATGGCTAGAGCCAAACAAAAGCTGTTCACTTTCAATTTTTGGGTCCGGCATCGAACTATCTAAACTGAATTCCGATGCTCGAGGAAGTGTTGATGTACGCCTCAAAATCTCTGGAGCCCTCGCCAAGCCAAGAATTGAAGGCAAACTCGCAGGATTCGATATAGGTTACAAGGGGCTCGATGGAGACATTTCAGCAATCACCGCCACCGTAGCAAGCGAAGGCACCGAACTCAGTATCAAGAACTTACTCGCTTTTCGAGGTGCGGGGCAACTGCGAGGAGAAGTCACCTACGATTGGGAAGAAGACACGCTCAATGGTCAAGCAGAGGCAAAAAGTTTAACTGTGGATGACTTCGTCCAAGGTCCAATCAGCGGTGGTGTCGACGTACCCACGATTTCTATAAAAGGAACTCTCACAAAACCTAAGGTGACCGGCAACTTCACATCACGATCCCTTGTTGCTCAAGGCTTAACCGGTAGCCAAACCGATGCGATCGAAACAGATCAACCGTTTCGGTATGCCTTCAACCCCAAAAACATAAGTGGTGAGTTTAAATATGAGGACAGCAAACTCAAAGTTTCGAACGGAAAGGCAGACATTGTGGGAGGAAAACTAAGCGATATCACTGTCAGCCTCAACCTAGAAGAAAATCTCATCGTTGCCGAGGGAGGCTTTACCAAACTTGCACTTCACGACCTTCTCGAGTCCATCCGCAAAGTTGAGCCTAACCTCAGCCAAAGTACGCAGCCAACCACATTAGACGAATTTGTCCTCACCGGGAACACGAGCGGTAAATGGAACCTCACGATCACCGACGGGAAATTCCAGGAACTAAACACAAACGGCAAAGTAGATGATATTCACCTAAATAAAGCATTTTTCGGATCTGGGGACTGGGACTTGTCCTATAAAAATGAATCCTGGACTGCAAATGCGTTCATCGGATCCCTTAACGACTACCTCAGAATCAATGAATTCACATTCGTACCCGAAACAGGCAAACTAAACGGTGAGTTAATAACCTTCAACTTACCAGTCAAGGAGTTAATTAGCGCAGTTGAGCCACAGTTCAAAAATAACCGTGACGCTTATACAAAGATCGAGCTCTTCACCGGAAAACTGGGATTGCTCGCCACGCTTTCAGGTCAGATAGATGCACCGCAAGTGGAACTGAATGACTTCCAACTCAACGAGCTAAAGCTAGGTGAAGAAGCTCTTGGCACCCTGTCACTCAAAGCAAAACTCGCAAACAACAACCTTGAAATCTCAGAGGGCCAGCTCCTCGGACCTAAAATAAGACAACTTCGCCTACCTAATGGAGCAAAAGTCAATCTGAATGCCCAACAGCAGTTTCCCGACGGCCTCGTAAAGTTCCGGGCAAAGTCCCAAGATATGAAAACCATTGACGCTGAAATAGATGCCTTTGGCTTTCACGTTTCCAACTTTGCCGCTCTTTACGAACCACTCAAAAAAGTTGACTTCGACATCCGAAAGGCCCACATAGTTGCAAACGGTAGTCTCTCCGAGCCCTCAATCCGTGCCGATCTCGAGGGCAAAGCGTTTGCAGATGAAGTAAGTGCAAGCAATCCACTGTTTGCCAAGCCACTGCTAGTCAAAGGCAAATTGGCTTCTGACCCAACCGGAACTGGTTTCAAAGTGAAATTCAACTCCGACTACGAGTTTTCAACCCTAAAAGGCAAGTTAGATACCGACTTTGAACTAGATTCAAAATGGGCATTGAATGCAAAGGCACCGTTTTCCGCATCCATTGAACTAGATGGCGAAAGGAGTCTCGTCCCGTTTTATGAGCAAGTAAACGGGATAGAAACAGGAAAATCAGGAGGGTCCGTGCGAGGGGGATTTCAAATAAAAAATACTCTTGAAAATCCATTGATTACAGGTGGCTTACAGGTCAAAGTAGATGGTATCCGGTCAACGTCCATCGTACCAATCATAGGCAGACCGCTTGATATTGCCCTCAGAGACATCCAAGTAAACCTTGGTATCGACAATAACCCATCCGGTCTTGCCGTCAAACTAAGTGGGTTTGCAGCATCCGCACAATCGCAATATGTCGCCGATAACCGCACCAAAGGCTACGCGAAATTCGAAATTACAAAACCCATTCAAAAGCTACTGAATGGAGAACAAACGCCTGAGCAGTGGATGAAAGAAGCAAATCTTAATGGGCTTTTATCCATGGATTCGGTGTATTTAGCTCAAATCTTTCCCGAGAACACCTTTGCACAAGCGGAGCTTGGAACACCATCAAAACGACCCATTAAAATCGGCGGAAGTCTCGTTTCCCCAGACATTACAGGAGATGTTGAAGTGAGGGACGTAAAGACACTCATCCCAACCTTAATTCCTCAAACAAGCGAAGGGACGACTCCAAGCTTTAGCCCAAACCTAAACCTGACATTCACACTGTTGAACCCCGCCGAGATAAAAACCTCCGCATTAGAAGTGTGGATAAAAGGGAACACCACGATAAAGGGATCCCTATCAGCCATAAACGCAGACGGCACTTTTCTGCTCGATCGCGGCTCACTTGCTCTACCAGGTGCAAAAGTCAAACTTATCCCCGATGGTCAGATGAAACTATCCTATCGTGGCGATAGCTTCGAACCCAAGGCAGAACTAAACGCTAACCTCAAAGGCGAAACCGCCCTAACGACTCTCAAAAATGGGACCACACCGGAGCGATACGAAATCACACTGGCAATCAACGGAGACTTGCTCGACCCCAATGGCGTAAATCTCACTGCGACAAGTATCCCCGGAGACCTCCCGCAGGACCGAATCCTCGGGTTACTTGGAAGAACTGACCTGCTGGAGAGCGTGCTGAAACCTGGAGCAAACGTCAATCTTGAAGCTGATATCAAAAACGCAGTCACCGCATTTGCCCTGCCCAACCTCCTCGGTGGTGTCAGCAATAGTGTTGCCCGAGGACTTGGTCTCGAATATGTTGCCTTTGATTACAACGCCTTTGAACAGCTCTCCCTTTCATTTGCAAAATCAATCGGAAATGGCTTCTTTGTTCAAGGACGCAGACAAGTTTCAGCCCCTCTGCCAGGATTCATTCAAGGCTACGACCTCCGCCTAGCCTATCGCCCGCGTGGCGGACCAAAAGCTATCCGCAATCTGTCATTCTCCATTGGCACCGACCAATATCTCGCTTACAAGCTCGCCATAGACTTTTCTATTAGAGTCCGTGACCAAAAAGGAACGTATCGAGAGATAAAATTAG
>JAPLCS010000143.1:0-21041 GCA_026392145.1 Fimbriimonadales bacterium
CCCGAACACGCACCTTACGCTGATGCGGCTCGATGTGAATGTCAGAGGCTCGCATCGCAATCGATCGTACGAGCAAAGCATTCACCAGCTTGACAACTGGGGCGCCTTCACCGACTTCACGTAGCTCGACAACATTAACGGGTGTTTCTTCTTCTTCAATGGTTTGTAACCGAATCGAATCGGTATCAATTCCCTTGATCGCCTCGCCAACAATTTCGCCTAGGTCATCATAGGCACCATAAGAGCGGAAAATTGCGTCCCGAACATCGTTCTCGGTCGCAATCATCGGGTCAATGTCCCGATTCAAAATGGAGGATAGTTCATCCAATGCACCCAGGTTCAATGGGTCAACCATCGCCACCGAAGCGCTAATGTCTGTAACTTCTATAGGCACCGCAAGCAACCGCATCGCCACGGTATGAGGAAGCATTCTCGCCAGTTCATCGTCAATTTCCACTCGGGAAATATCAATAAACGGAACACCCATCTGAAGTCCAACGCACTTCAGCTTCTGCTTTTCGGTAACAACTTTAAGTCGGACGAGCAAGTCGCCCAGGGGCTCAGTGGTGTCCTCTCGATGAGCAAGAATATCGTTTAACGGGCGCGAGAAAGGTACCCCTCTTCAAGGAATATCTCACTTAGCGGCTTATCAATATTCATGGCTCAAGATTTGTTACGATTGGCTATTCATTCGTCAGGGAACCAGAGTTTGATTCCGTATTAACCGAGGAGTAATGCTGATAACCAACTGAGAACTGTTCTTAGTTGTCTTTCGATATTTGAAGAGTTCGCCAAAGAAAGGAATCTTCCCAACCAATGGCAACTGCTCATAATTCTTAATCTCTTCATCTCGCAGCAACCCACCCATCAAAATGGTTTGACCATCTTTAACGGTCAAAGTTGAACTCGATTCGCGAGTAGAGACCTGAGGATAGCTGGCACCGTTTATGTTCAAGAATCCAATGATGGAACTCACCATCGGGTGGAGAGCCATCGTGATCGTTCCATCACTTGCAATATCTGCAGCGACCTGAAGCGAAATGCCAACCGACTGCTCTTCAGTTGAGAAAATAAACTGACCATTCGTGGTCGTTCCCGTTACAACCGGGAACTTTCGCTTTTCTCCCACCAAAATGTTGGATTGCTCGCCATCCATGACCGTAACATTCGGAGAGGCAAGAAGCTTCGCCTTCTGGGTCTGTTCCAGATTCTTCATGGCAACGCCAAACTCAACTCCAGACCGCGTAAACGAACCAATTTTGATGGAGCCGCCATTATTTTCCGTCAGAGTCGATGTTCCCAGAGTCCAGTTAAAACCCTCCTCCTTCAGCGCATCATTCGCAACGTCATGAATGGTCACCGTAATTTCAACTTGTTGCCGAGCAATATCGCACGCCTCAATGGTTAAAATCGCCGACTCAACTTCGTCCTTGGGTCCAATCAAAAGAATTCGTCGCGATCGTAGAGAGCTGTCTGCTCCGCCGACGCCTGCAGCTCCACCTTGTACTCCAGCACCTGCCCCCGCACCAGCACCAGCACCTGCACCTGCTCCCTGTCCGCCCTGACCTCCCTGCCCGCCTTGAACTCCAGCTCCGATAGGAAGCATGGTATTTGGCAAAGCAGTGATAGAGACTCCTTTCTTTTGCAAGACCGGAGTCAAGGCAGCGGCAAGTCCAATCGCCGACTGGAACTTGGTGGTATAGACTCGTGAAACTTCTTTCGGTGGCTTGACTTCAGTCGGAGTAGTCTCCCCTGTTGGTCCGCTGGTAGTGCTCGTACCATTCTCAGAATCAGTTGGAGCTTTAACCCCATACTCCTCTGCATATTCTTTCGGATACGCAGACTTGAGTTGAGCTTCATCCCCAATAACAACGGTGTTGCGTACTGTGAGCATCTTCAGACCTGAAATCATGCAAAGGTGCTGCAACGCATCTGCAAGCGTTACCCCCTTCACCGACATGGTGATTTCAGAATCAGACTTAGTAACTAGCAAAATATTCACACCCGACTGAGTACTGAGCGAGCCAATAATCGTCTTGAGTGGAGCACCAACGACCGATATATTGACCTTCTTACTATCCAAAACTGATCTGAGTGCAACCGAAGTCATAGGCGCAATGGACAAGAACTTCGATGCCGCAGTTTGAGTCGAACTCTTTGGCTCCTCCTTCGTTGGCTTAGCCGCCGGCTTGGATATTTCCTTGCCGTCAATAACTGGTTTGGATGGCAAAAGTGGCGTCAACGGAATCGCGGGAACAACCGGTGTTTGAGGTTCTTCAGGCGCAAACAAACTTGCGGCGGTGAATCTTTCAACCGGCTTCAAAACACTTTTTACTTCTGGTGTTCGAGCCAAAGAGGCTTGAACATTTGACTTACTTATTGAAGGTGTACTCAAGGAAGATGTACTCAAAGAAGGTGTGCTCAAGGAAGGCGTCTTTAATGTGCTCTCCATCCGAGTAATCATTCCCAGCCTCGCATCAGGGAGTCGGAAAGACGGAACCTTTGCAGTAATAGTTCCCTTCGCCTTTGTCGCGACTATTTGAGCAGAAGCATTTTTTGCTCCACCAGCTTTTGACGATGAAGTAGCCGGCAAAGGCTTTGGATCGATGTTTTTGGCCTCTGACTTTTGAGGTGCTACAGCATGATCAGAACCAGGTTTCTTAGAATTCTTTTCACCCAACGCCTTTTCGTTTGAGGACTTTCCGACGCTTGGCTCAGATTTGGTAGCAACAACGATGCCAACCGATTTCGAATCAGACGCTTTGTTGGCGGACGGTTGGTAAAACGTCGCCAACAATCCAAACTTGCTCGGTGACACCTTTCCCGAAACTCGAGTATCAGAGACGCCCATCAAACTGACCGAGGCTCGAATACCGCTAATCAGCCCAAGATCCTCGCGAGTAATTCGCGCAAATGAATGGGCTTCATTCACATCCTGCCCCTGCAGAACCATGCTTAGTGCAGCAATAAACTCAATTCCCATCATAATGACTTCTTTTCTCCAATCATCAACGTAAACAACTGCTTCCCTTGCTTCAACATAATCCGATCGGCTTCAACTTTCACTACCGTGATGTCTCTGCCAACCTTGTCTCCAGCATGCACAGTGAAGGTCGAATCTCCGTAAGCCAAAATAGCGAGCTTCTTTCCTTCTTCAATAAATCCGAAGAAACGAACCTCAACCGTCTTGCCCTCTTCCTTAGATTTTCGGCTCCCCCCAGTACTTTCATCAGTATTTTCGTCACCTTCTGAAAACCCAATATTCCCGGTTAATGTAGGACTTACTGGTGTAGGTACAGCACACGTAGGACCAACACTTCCCTTCGAGTCAGGAGATTTCACCCCTTCTTCAACCGGTGGAGCGACTGGAGGCTCTGGTTTCGCCACCGGCGGCACAAACCCATCATTGCCAATATCAATATAGGAATCGCTGAGTTTCTTTTCCTCAACCGCATTCTTAGTCGATGAAGCCACAGTCAAAGAAGGCGCACCTGCGGTTGTAGAGGCAGTACTGGCGCTAGCTACCTGAGCAGTAGGCGCAGCATCAACTGGCTTCGCCGCAGGAGATGCAGAACCACCACCTGAAGACGCGTCGAAGGCGGTTTTGCATAGGAACAGAATCGCACCAGCAGCAACTACTCCCAAAATCGTGGCTTGTTTCTTATCTCCTACTTTCATACTTTCTCCTTCTTTAATAATCTGAGTGATATCTTCGCGGTTAAATTTCTTCCTGGAATCTTGCTCTCAATGGCTCCATACTCAATGGAATCAAATTCGAACGGAACCTCTTTACGAATGGTTTCAGCTAATGTACGGTTGATTGAGGAGGCGTTACCAACGAGCATCATCTTCACCTCGGTTTGCACCCAACCTTTCTCCTTGTTTTCCTTTGAATACTTCGTAACAAACGGAGTCCAATCTGAACTCACCGAAAATTCACCCATCAAGCAACTATTCCGCTTACACGCCGCGTCAAGCAGATCTTGGAAGTCCTCAACTGGACTCTGAGATACCGGTGTAAAGGTCCGCGTATCAATCGATTTAAGCTTTTTAGTTAAATCATCTGACTGACTTTTCAGTGATGTGATCTTCGCTTTGTAGGCGGTAACAGCAATCTTCGAAATTGTTCCGAAAATTAAGAGAACAGCGACCGCACCACCTATCCCAAAGTACAAAAAGAAACTGAATTTCTCCAGGTTTCGAATCGTGGCCGCCTGCCGATTTCCTGTCGTAGGAGCGTTACTGAACACTAATATTCACCTTCTTTTGATACTCAAAACGCAGAATTTCTTGCCCCTTATACTTTTCGGTATTCAAAGAGGTCTGTACACTCGAAATCACTCTTGGGTCTGCACCAGACTTCGCCAGGAAATACCGATTCGCCTCGATTGAAGGTGCCTTCGCGCTCAACTTCATCACAAGCTCACCGCCAGCAACGTCGACCTTGATGCCCGAAATCGCGACTGCCCCACGGGCATGGTTATTGATCAAAGCGAACTGATTTAAAGTGTGGATTGCGTTCAGCCGGCGATTCTTACTGGAGTTAATGTCCTCTAACTTAGGAACCTCCGACTTGTATCGGCCATCCAAGTTGGTAAATCTCAAGTTAACGGCCGTCAGTTCAGCCGAAGTGGTTCCCTTCAAAAAAGCTTGTCGATCACTGAATTTAGCCGCGATGGGAATTAAAATTAAACCAGCCAGACACTGACAAACAACAATAATGTACTTGCGTTTAAGCCGCTCAGCCTCTGCCTCTCGCTCCTTTGACCAGGTACTCAAAAGATTCGCATTGACGTTGATTGACTTTAATTTATGCTGCCCTAGTCCAACTGTATTCAGTTCCGCCATCTGACAAACCTCCCGCGTTTTGTTCTTCTTCAAGTCCCGCAAGTGCTAATCCCATCGCAATGGTAAAAGCCTCTTGCCTCTTTGATACTGCCGAAAATGTTTCCTTACTAAACCGTGTCATCATCCCAGCAATCGGTCGAGCAAACTCAATCTTCAAACCAAGGTGATAGGTCAGATAGTCGCTCAGCCCGTTGAGACCAACCAATCCGCCTACAAGCAATGCCTGGTCTAAAATGCCCGAGTAACTGCGTTCAGGATGCAAGGATCGGAAATAGCGCATCAATCGCATAATTTCCTTCCTTAACTTCTCTAATTCCATAGAAAGGTTCACAATGCACGCTCGATCACCAATATCTCCAGTCAAAATTCCATCAATATTTATTTTTGTATACTGGTCATGCAGGATCTGAGCCGCTTCATCGGGAGTGCAATCAAGCCCCGAAATAACCGCCTGGTGGAACATGTTGGCACCAAACTTAACCCCTCGAATGAACTGTAGTTGCTGGTTTTGGATGACATACATATGAGTCGTCGAATATCCAAAATCAATAATCGTCAAAGAAGCATCTCGCCACAACGCACTTCGACGATTAAGCCGCCGCTCCACAACTCTCAAAATTGCCTGAGCTTCTAGCTCTGCTCGTTTGGGCTCCATGCCGGCGTAGAGCAAAGTCTCAGCTCGACTGTTTACAATATCCTTGGGCACTGCGACTACCAAGGTTGAAACCTCATCAGTCACCGTATCTCCAGGATCCCAACATTCAATATAAGCAGATTCCACCGGGAAAGGCAGGTGCTTACGGACTCGAAATTTTGCTGCTGTTACCCTCTCCTCAGCCTTCATTTTCGGCAACGTAATCCAGCGCAAAACCGCCAAATTACTTGGAACATCAAATACGGGCTGGTTGGCATGCACCTGGTGTTCGGTGACAAAAGACTTGAGCCGTTTACCGACTTCCTTGGGATTCGTGACCACCCCGGCACGCAAAGTTGAACCGTTATTGTCCACCGCTCCAGCGAGACTAATATCAATCCGCTCACCCACTTTGTTCAGTGCAAGAACCTTGGTCGATTCGTGACCAAAGTCAACACCCAACGAAGTTTGGGCATTGGAAAAACCTGAACTTGAGCGAATGGACATCAGGCGGCTTCATCACGTTTCTGCCGATTAGCAGAACCGCTATCCTCCTCATGGATAAATTTCGTATGGGCGGATGTATTCCAATACGCTGCATACAACTCATCTAAAGAGCCAGCATAAAGCAATCCCTTCAGGGCCTCAACCACGACTGAGTCAAACTGGGTACCAGCTCCCTTCGAAAGTTCACCCACCACATGAGCCATGTCCATCACACCCCGATAAGGTCGCCGGCTGCTCATTGCATCAAAGGCGTCAGCCACACAAACAATTCTTAACGAGAGCGGAAGTTCCCCGCCCTTCAAACCGTCAGGATAACCAGAACCATCTAGCTTTTCGTGGTGGTTCCGAATGATCATCAGAACCCCTTCACTCAGCATCAAAGGCTTACAAATTTCGTAGCCGATAACCGGGTGAGTGCACATCACCTTGTACTCTTCTTCATCCAATCGACTTGGCTTATTCAAAATAGAGTCAGGAACACCAATCTTTCCGATATCGTGAAGCACGGTACCAATTCGAAGCTCTTCTAACGCATCTTGCATCAGACCCAACTTGGAACCCAGCATGACCGACAAGTCACAAACTCGTTGGCTGTGGCCTCTCGTATATTCATCTCGAGCTTCAAGTGCGGTCGCGAGTGATTCCATCGTTCGGATAAAGGTCGCTCGCTGCTTTTCTTCCATTCTTGCGTTGTGAATTGCGTTGGCCATCAACGACGCCAAACTCTGAAGTACGTCAAGCTCTTCAGCTTCCAACGCATTTGAAAACTCCGAGTTAACAATCGTAATTGCACCCATCACCGAGTCGGTCTGTGCCATTCCGACCCCAGAAAAGTTTCGATTAATCAAAGGTACCGAAACCGCCGATTTAACCTCGATTCCAATACCATCAACATCCACAAAACCAGTTCCGTTGGCAGTCAGAGCAATCGGCTGACCCTCTTGGGCGACATATCCAGACACACCGTCGCCAATTCCAATCACAACTGGAAAATGGAAATCGCCATGGACGCAATAGGCCGCTTCGGTAATCAACAGCCCGGGGTCTTCGTCAGACGTAAGAGAAACAATCCCAGCCGTCGCGCCCAGGTCCTGAACGGCAGATTTCAAGGTAGACACAATCAAACCTCTCAAATCACCCGACGAGGCCAAACTAGAAGCCGTATTCATCAACGTGGTGAGACGTCGGTCACGATCTTCGAGGAATCGTTCTTTGGTTTGGAACTTCGCCAAAGCGATACCAGTAACACCGCTAATTCCAAGCGATAACGCAGGAATGAACGCATGACGCAAGTTTTCCGCCATGATCGCACCATAGGCAATAATGCCAACGCCCATGATAGTCAAAAATGCAACTCGCTTCGCGTTCCGAGTGCTCAATCCATCAAAGAGCAAACTTGGAACCGCAAGTAGCCAAACGTTGCTAAATCCACGACTATCAATAATGGCCGCACAGCAAGCTGTTAGCAAATCAAAAAGCCTCAGGTTCCCAGCATGAGCTTGAGATCCATTTAAGTAACTGTCAAAATCTTTGAGTTTGCGCTGTGTGAGGATTCCCAAAACCGCATACAAGCCAATCCCAACCGCTAAAATCACTATCGGAATTGAGCCGTAACCCAAAATCGCCCACATGGGAATAAGCAACCAGCGAACCATCAGACCAGTTCGGTCGGCTTTGAATGCTACTTCTAGATGGCGTCTCACTGTATAAATTCCCAGAACCCCACAAAAAATACAGGGTTTACAGTTAAATGTCGGAATTCAGAATCGGCATCTTTAGTTCAAAACGCCATTCTGTTCCCAAAATCCGGGAATAAAGTAGTCTGCCGCCTTGGTTGGATTGTTCAAAAAATAGGAATCCATGTAAAACTCAGCAGGCACCCCAGGCAAATTCAAATCTCTGCAATGAACCGCTCCAGTTAAAATAGTTGCCGAGGTATCTCCCCCACCTTTCAAGAGAGATCCCTGAGTGTAAATAAAGCACCGACTAACAGCCGAGGTCAGTGAAACATTTCCAGCTACCACAAACACGACTCGATCGGTAGCAGGATTCGAAGGCGCAAATCCATCTATGTTTAAGTTCCCAGCGACCACATAAGTCGCATCACCACGATAGTTTCCTAACACGGTCAAATCTCCATCAACATAAATCAGAGCTGCAGGAGTGTCAATCTGCGCATTATTGATGTTCTTCAGAACCGTTCCTCCCGGCAGAACAGACGATGCACTCCGTTCATAGAGCGCCAGATCAATGGGGTCTCCCACAAAAGGTTGATTGTAGAAAAACGAATTAAACTGAGTAATCGAAGCACTAACACTGCTTCGACTGGTATACACATCTCCTCTCCGATTCCCGATAAATCTTGAAAAAGCATTAAAAGTAACGCGGTCTCTTAGGACAAGGTCACCACCAAAAGTTTTCATATCCTTGTTGATGCTAAATCGGTCGGTAGTGCTCAACAAAAACCAAAAAGGATTGATTTGAGACCGCTTTCCAAATTGAAATGTCTCTTGTCGGGAGTTACCTTCCAGCACACCGGAAACCGTTCCTACCATCATTTTGTTTCCTTGGGAGGGATCCTCATTGACTCGGTAATCAAAATCAATATTGTTGATACTTATGGTTGACTGCTGGTTATACTCGTGAAGTTTCTCAGTCTTGACCTGCGTGATAGCTTGAATACCATCAATCGCAAATCGCCATTTGGCCTCTCGCTCAGACTGGTGCTGACGAAGTTCAACAATGCGCGCAAGATCAAGCGTGGTTGCAATGACCGTGGTGATCGCAGCCATGAGAACAACGGAGAAAATCATCACACTCCCCCTTCGTTTTTTTACACCATCAGCAGATGAATGTTGTCTGCGTGCACGAATTCTCATCGGCTATTCCCCACAAAAAAATGTCGATCAAGTTCTAAATCGGATCCATTACGTTGCTTTGTCAAGGTTGATTGATCTTCTTCACGCGGTGTGTAAACTGAAAAAATTCTAACATTGACGCGAAACTGCCGTGGAACAGAATCATCAAATAGAACATTCGCCGGTAGATAAATTCTAGGTTGATTGGGACTCAAATACGACCACTTTCTATCAATGTTCGAATCAGTAATAGTGCTGCTATTTGATCTTACAGCCCTGAACCAATAGATTCCGTAGTTTCCGGGTCTTCCCGTTGAGTCCGAATTGTAATACCAGACGTACTTGCCAGTATCATACACTTCCTGATTCATCTTGTTGACTGAAGTTGGCAGATAAGAATCTAAAATTCCATCCCCATCACGATCTGTCCCCTTATCAGGCATCTCACATTTAATGTAAATTCTGTTACTAGCAAAAGTTCCCGCACTACAGTCCTTAGCTCCATTAAATGTTTCTTCTAACGCCTTAAAAAACTGATCCATTTGGCGATACGAATTGTATTGGCTCACAGAGTCCGACGTTCTGTAGGCTACAAAAGCATAGAGAGTCGTCATAACAATCATCAAGGTAACAGTAAGCGCCATCACCAGCAACAACTCAATCAGCGTATTCGCCCTAACATAACGCTTTGTTGTAAAACGCTTCGTTCCTTTTCGCCCTTGCCAAGTGCTTTGCATTAAGGAATCCTCACATACGTCTTGAGTTGAAAGGATTCATTGTATGTCCTCCCATTTTTGTTTTCGACCCAAACCGCCGTAGTCGTGATGTCAGTGTAGTCAGTCACCGACTCCTTCCCGACTACCGTGGTCACATCGCAGTCCCTACCCCCTGGCAGAAAGTGCGTCATTGAGTAAGTACCTGCCACTGGCGAGCTTGTAAGATATTGAATGCGATACGAGGAGAGTTCGTCTTTAAGAATAGTGAGTGCCGCCAACCGCCTCTCCATCCTTGCGAGGCTACCAAGTGATGTTCCGAGTGAATCGGTAATCACCGCCGCACAGGTTGCAACAAAAATGGTTGCGACAAGGATTTCAACATAAGACATCCCCTTCTTCCGTTTCATTCGACCCGATGCTCGGCAACCATTGATGTTTGACATCACACTATTGGTTATCGGCACTTTTATTCGCGTCTCACAGTCACTCCCATTCCAAAAGAGTCAAAGCAAGCTCCTCAATCCACAAAGCCTAGCAAAATCACCGTATCGCGACTCTCTAAATTGGGGAACCTATCTCTAGGTGGAACTGTCAGTCCTATAGCGCACTGGCAATTTAACTGGGCACAATAGGAGAGAGGTAAATAGAGATGAAGTATGGACCGTGGTTTTCTAGCGTCACCGTCGCAGTAGTTGCAATGGCACTGGCAGCAGGTGGATGCAAAGGTAAGTCAAGCGAAGCGCTACTAATGGTAGACGGAGAACCAATCTCAGCAGAAGAATTTGCCTACCAACTTGAGCGAAAACCTAGCGTGATCGTGCGGACAAACTCCGGTGATATTCAACTCAACGTCGCACAACCTTTGGGCTTCCAAGTCGCAAACGACCTTGTCAACCAAAAGCTGCTAATTAAGCTCGCCAAAGAAAAAAATGTGTACCCAACCGATGCCGAAGTAGATGCTGAAATTAAATTCAGAAACACAAAACGCAAAGACTTTGTCATCTCCCAAACCCAGCAAGGTTTCACTCTCGATCAAATCAAAAATGATATCATCATTGACCTCTGCCAATACAAACTTGTGACCAAAGGTGTCACCGTAACGGATGCAGAAGTAAACGATTTCATCACCAAGAACCCGAAGAACTTCAGAGAACCCAAACTGGTCGATATCCTCGTCATCGTTGCCAAAGACCCTAAAACGATTGCACTTGTCGATAGCGACCTCAAAAGCGGTCAATCGTTCGAAGCCGTTGCCAAGCGATTCTCGTTGGATAGAAACATTCAGATTCCAGAACGGGTGTACGATAACCTGGCACCCAAACTAAAGCAAATTGTTGATAAGTTCCCCAAAGGGGGAGTAAGTGGCTGGCTTCCAGACAACGGATTCAAAATCAAATTCAATATCGTCAAAGTAACCCCTCCGCGCGATGTGAAGATTGAACCCTACATGAAGGAAGACATCCGAAGATTGATTGCTGCAAACAAGGGTTCAAAAACCGTAAACCTCCAAAAAATGCTTTCCGACAAACGAACCCAAGCGAAAGTAATTGTCAACAAACAAACGCTCAAGCTCCCATTCGAGGCGTTAGACAAAGAGCTACAGAAACAAGCTAAAGACGCAAAGCAAAAGAAGTAATCGCTTCTAACTAAATCGCTTATCCCTGGCATTACAAAATGCCAGGGATTTTTTATTCAACTCAATTCGTAAGAAATTGTCGAGCGAGAGCGCCTTGCAACTCTCCATACAGCAAAAAAGCATCGTGACCATAAGGCAGTGAGAGTTCAATCCACTCCGCCTTCTTACCCGCGGACAGAGCCATGTCGAGAAGCTGGCTGCTTTGGCTCGACGGATAAATCCAATCCGAATCATAAGAGATAAACAGAAACTCACACTGAGCTCGCTCAACATCTTTCCATTCGTAATAATCAATCGCCCGCGTTAAATGGAGCAAGGAGTTAGCATCAAAACGCTTCGTAAACTTATCACCTTGATAGTTCAGATAGCTCTCAACCTCAAACTCAACATCAAAGGTCATCGAAGGCACCACCTTATCTCTCAATTTCCGTCCAAATTTCAGTTCGAATGCTTCAGGACTGAGAAACGACAAGTGCCCTAACATTCGAGCGATGCTTAAACCATCATCGGGGCCAGACCCAACTTCGTAATCCCCACCTTGCCACTGGGGATCTCTCATAATCGCCTGCCGCCCCACTTCGTTAAAACCAATCTGCATAGGGCTATGTGCCGCACATGAAGCAGTCACAAACGCTTTCCTCACTCGCTTAGGAAACCGAACCGTCCATTCGAGAGATTGCATGCCTCCCATACTTCCCCCTGCAACCGCATGGAGAACCTCAATACCAAGTCGATCTAACAACCGGGCTTGGACTTCAACCATGTCTCCCACAGTAACCATAGGAAACCTTGATCCATAGGGCTTTCCGTCAGAAGCAATTGAGGTCGGCCCCGTACTCCCTTGGCACCCTCCAAGTGAATTAGTACCAATCACAAAAAACTGAGTGGTGTCAATCGGCTTCTCTGGCCCAATCATACGATCCCACCACCCAATGGCATGAGAATCGCCCGACAACGCATGATGGACTAAAATTGCGTTGTCCTTGGCTTGATTCAGTTCACCCCAAGTTTCGTAAGCGACGGTAACCGAAGGCAAAACCTTGCCACATTCGCACACCAATTCACCTACTTCCATGTACCGTCGAGCATCACCCAACGAGGAAGTTCGCTCATTTTCTTGAAAGAGCGCTGAATCAATGTTCATGGGACTATTTTATCCAGATTCACCATTTATCCGGATTCCCACGCGGTTACTTTTGGTAACCAGGGCGGAACTGAGCACCACGCACGACTGGATTAGGTGCCGGAGCTGGCCTAGAATCTTTGCCCGTGGCTTGCTGAGTGGCAACCGTTCCCGCCGCCCCTACTTTTGCCAAATTAACCAATCGTTCAAATTCACTTGGATCCTTAGATTTAGACCGAGCATCCTCTAGGCTGACCACACCCATTTCCACGAGCTTCGCCATATTCTGGTCCAGGCTCTGCATTTTGGCTCTGCCTCCCGTTTGAATCAGCGAACTAATTTGGAAAGTTTTATTTTCTCGAATCAAGTTACGAACTGCACCCGTCGCCACCAACGTTTCATAAGCAGCAACTCGGCCCCGCCCGTCAGTACGTCGCAACAAGGTTTGAGAGACAACCCCAACCAAATTGACCGATAATTGCATTCTCGCGGTCGACAGTCTGAACAGCATCAACGGTATGGAGCGTGGCAAAAACAAGGTGCCCAGTTTCTGCGGCGGTGATAGCCAAGTGAATCGTCTCAAGATCTCGCATCTCTCCAACAAGAATAACGTCGGGGTCTTGTCGTAAAACATATTTCAATGCGTGAGCAAATGACGTGGTGTCATTTCCTAGTTCTCGCTGATTCACCAATGACTTCTGATCGGTATGGACAAACTCAATAGGATCTTCGACCGTAACGATGTGCTCCGGTTTATTCCGATTGATATGATCAATCATTGCAGCCAGCGATGTTGACTTCCCAGAACCAGCAGGCCCAGTCACCAACACCAAACCACGAGGACGATCAACAAAATCCCAACACGCAGGTGGAAGATTGAGTTCTTCCATCGTTTGAATCTTGTAAGGGATAACCCGAAAAGCCGCCTGAGTGTAACCCCGTTGTTGATAGATATTTCCTCGGAAGCGACTGATTCCCTCGACTTCAATCGCAAAATCAAGTTCGAGTTCCTGCTCGTAAGTATCGATTTGATCTTGCTTCAGAAGTTTGAACAATTCATGCCGAAACTCACGATTGTGATACGGAACAGCTTCAACCTGATGAAGATCACCATTGACACGAATAAAGACGTGACCAGTGTCAGTTTTGAAATGGACGTCAGATCCACCAATTTCCACGCACCTTCGCAGGAATATTTCAACTGACTGCACTCGTACCTCCTAAACCATGAGCGGCGGCCCGGTGCATGAATTCCATCACGTTGGAAGACTTTGCCAACGCATCTTCAAACTCAACATGCCCACCTTCAACCAGCCTTAGCAAGTGTGTATCCAACGCTTGCATGCCAAATTGTTGACCCATTTGAATGTCTGTCGGCAGCTGGTGAGTCTTGCCGTCTCTAATCAGGTTTCTAATGGCTGGGGTTGCAACCATAACTTCGAAAGCCGCGACTCGTCCAGGTTGACCCTTTCGCGGTAGCAAGGTCTGAGAAACAACCGCCTGAAGCGTAACAGAGAGCTGAGTTCGCACTTGAGCCTGTTGATCGGGTTCAAACACGTCCACAATTCGGTCAATGGTCTGAGCCGCATCAACGGTGTGCAAGGTCGAAAGCACAAGGTGACCGGTTTCAGCCGCAGTAATCGCGAGCTGAATCGTTTCCAAGTCCCGCATCTCACCAACCAGAATGACATCCGGATTCTGCCTCAATACATGCTTCAAAGCATGCGCAAACGAATGAGTGTCCGTGCTAAGCTCGCGTTGATTGATAACCGACATGTTGTCCTTGTGAACATATTCAATCGGATCCTCAATGGTCATGATGTGGCAACGTTTGTTGGCATTTATTTGATTGATAATCGCTGCAAGAGAGGTTGATTTACCCGAACCAGTGGGACCAGTCACCAGTACCAAGCCTCGACTCATTTCAGCAATTTTTTTGGTAACGCTGGGCAGTCCAAGTTGCTCAATCGTTTTAATTTGGTGTGGGATAACACGGAAAACCGCTCCAATGTTGCCCCGTTGCCAGAACATATTCACCCGAAATCTCGCCAGACCAGGCACGTTGTAGCTCAAGTCAACTTCTTTTTCAACTTCCAGCTTGTGTCTTCTTTCCGCGTTCAAGATACTGAACAGTCGATTGTTGTGTTCCTCTACGGAGAGCGGCGGAATATCAATTTTGACCAAGTCACCCCGAATTCTCATCCTCGGAGATTGACCCGCCTTCAAGTGCAAGTCTGAAGCATCCCGTGTAACGAGATCATGCAGCAGGTCATCAATTGGCAAAGACATCAGGCTCTCCTTTCAAGACTTGGCTTACAACCAGTAAGTTCCAGAATAACACGTTTTAATCACCGACGGAGCATTTGTTTCAATTCTGAGGCAACACCCGCATATTGAATTGCGATTTGCTCGGTGATAAGTCCTGCACGAACGTACTTCAAAAGACTTTGGTTCATAGTTTGCATTCCCCAATAGCCACCCTCATTCATGTGCTGATAGAGATCACTGAAGTGACCGTCCTCAATAGCCTTGGTCACTGTAGGAGTACAAATCAATATCTCAGCCGCGCAAACCCGCCCCTTACCGTCGGCAGTAGGCACCAATTTCTGAGCGATAATCGCTCGCAGTGAGTTCGCCATTCGCTGACAAAGGTGCATTTTTTCGTGCGGTGGGAACATGTTGATAATCCGGTCCATCGTCTCATAGGCGCTGGAAGTGTGAACGGTTGAGAAAACCAAGTGACCAGTTTCACCAGCTTGAAGTGCCGCCCCCATAGTAACGGTGTCCCGCATTTCACCAACAAGAATAACGTCCGGAGCTTCCCGAAGCGCAGCACGAAGCGCCGGTTGGAAGTCAAGTGTATCAATTCCCACCTCTCGCTGAGATACATAAGCTTTTTTATCGAAGTGAATGTACTCGAGCGGGTCTTCAATGGTAACCAAGTGACAATTTCGTTCTCGGTTAACAATATCCAGCATCGCAGCGAGCGTGGTAGTCTTACCAGAACCCGTAGGTCCCGTAACCAAAATCAATCCCATCTTATGCTTGGTAAGCTCGCCAAGTACCGTTGGCATACCCAGTTCTTCCAATGATCGAATCTTAAACGGAATCGTTCGACAAACCAACGCAGGGTTACCTTTCGCCATATAAACGTTAGTCCGAACCCGGCACTTCCCTGGAATTTCAAACGCGAGGTCCATTTCAAATTTCTCTTCAAAAATTTGAATTTGACGTTGATCCATCAACGCGTAAATCATTCTTTTTACGTTCTTGGCATCAATAACAGGAATATCTTCATGCAGTTCGGTGACACCACTATTCAGCTTCATAACCGGCCGGGCATCTGCCTTCATGAATACGTCGGATGAACCTCGGTCAAAGCCGATTTCGCAAAGCTGCTGCATAGTGAGCGTATTTACATCAAACATTCTGAATTTTTCCTAAAAGGTGTCCGTCTCATGACAAAACTAACGCCTTGAACGCGAACGGATTAGGGCGGAGTATACCAAGAGACCTACCGAAACCGATGCTATCAATATTGCTCCAATAAGCAGAAAGTCCAACTTTTTTTCTGCTTGAGGAGTTTCTTTGGCATTCCTACTCTGAACACTACCAGGCAACGTGATGTCATCAGGGTTATTGGTATTAACTTTTATCCGATAATCAATTCCTCTCGGAGACTTCAAGCCGATACCCTCCAACATCCAAGCATCCTTAGGAGCAAACCATCGCGCTGGAATCGATGATGAAGGAATGACACCCTCAAAAAACACACTAAATGACCTTATCGGCATTTTGCCAAAAGCGAGAGCTTTAGTGAGGGGCACCAAGTTCAACCGAGGTTCGCTATCATTGATAAGTCCGTTGATCGCAAAGCTTGCCTTGTACAAAGATTCCCCGCCAGAAATTTGAATACCCCGAGGCTCCGAACCAAGAGCCATCCCCAAAGCCAAAATATCGTCTCGCAAAACCGTGCCCCAGTCACCTTTGGCAGAAACAGTGATGTCAACAAGATCTGCACCCATCGAATGTTTCCGCACCACCACAGCAGCTTCTGGCCGAACACTATCAAAAAACGGGGACTGCGACACTGCTTTTGCTGGCAAAAAGCCGATGGTAACCAAAAGGAAAACAATGAACAACGTCAGTTTTTTCATGAGTAAGTAGCCGGAACACAAAAAATAGGATGGAATTCCTGCCTGCCACCCATAATATCATCTACTTTTAGACTTTTTGCATTAAATTGGGAATGTTTGAACGTCTTAAATGTTTGAATCGTATATACATTTTCAACAGGATGGGTTATAATCCCGGCGCCAGTTCGAGAAGGAAACAAAAATAGAATGAATGAAGCAGATATGAACCATGATCAGGGATCAACTATATGGTTGACAGCACAAGGTCACGAGGACCTAAAGGCTGAGTTTGCACACCTTACTCAAACTGCACGCACCGAGATTGCGGACCGTATCAGAGAAAGTCAGCAACACGGCGAATTTAGTGAAGACAACAGCGAACTCGATCAAGTAAAGACCGAACAAGCGTTTGTTGAAAACCGAATTGCTGAACTCCGTTCAATTTTGAGCCACTGCTCAGTCATTGATCCAGAGCAGATTACAACTGACCGGGTTGGAATGGGTTCCGTAGTAAAAGTGGAAGATTTGGAGTTTGCGGATGTATTCGAAGTTCGGGTCGTGTCCTCCATCGAAGCCGATCCTAACAAAGATTATCTTAGCGATGAGTCTCCTATGGGAACCGCTCTGTTTGGTGCAAAAGTCGGCGATGTAGTGAGGTTCGATGCTCCAGATGGAGTCAAGTCCGTAAAAATTCACGCAATAAGTCGTTAAGATTTTTTGTTCATAACGGGTATCCTTGTGACTCCCCAACAAAAAAACAAGGGAAGAAGTGTCTATGTCAGAACAAAATACACCGTCATTACCCGTACCAAAGATGAAACGCGGACCCAAGGCGTTCTTTGCCGGAGTGAAGAGAGAACTACATAAAGTTTCTTGGCCCACTTACAAGGAAACCAATAGACTTTTTGGCGTAGTTCTTTCGGTGTGCCTCATTCTCATCGTAACCATGACCACCCTGGGATTTGCGTTCGATTTTATTATCGGACTCTTGATTGGCAACGGAGGAGCAAAGTAAATGCCTAAGTCTTGGTATGCAGTTCATACAATTTCTGGACACGAAAACAAAGTTCGTGACGTATTAACCAAAAGAGCCCAACAAGAAAGACTTTGGGACTTTGACATCTACGAAATTCTCATTCCCACAGAAAGAGAGCTTCACACCAGAAACGGCAAGCGAGTCGAAAAAGATAAGAAGGTTTTCCCCGGATACATTCTTATCAACATGGTAATGACCGATGAGGCATTCAAACTCGTCAAAGGCATAAACGGAATTACAGGATTTGTCCAATCTGGCAACAAGCCAGTTCCTCTGGAAGACTACGAAGTCCAGAGAATTATGACGAATCTTGAAGCCAGCCAAGAGGCTCCAAAAGTCGCTTGGAATAAAGGTGAAAACATCAGAGTTGTTGAAGGACCATTTAGTGACTTCACTGGAAAGATTGAAGAAGTTGTGCTCGAAAAGGAAAAGCTCAAAGTCCTGATCAACATCTTTGGTCGCGACACCCCGGTCGAACTCGACTTCAACCAAGTCGAAAAGCTGTAAACGCTTCGCCGTTACCGCCCACGAGCCGTGTTTTGAAAATTACATGGCTCGTTTTTATTTTACAAATTTGATATGAAACTCTCACTCTCAGGAAAGCGATGGACCAGCAAACCAGTCAACACAGACGAAGTAAAAAACCTACAATCTGAGCTGGGAGTAAGCCGAGTAACAGCCGAACTACTAGTCCGACGAGGATATTCAATCCCAGAAGAAGCTGACAAATTCCTCAATCCATCTTTGGACCACCTCGGTGACCCATCGCTACTCCCGGACTATGAATCCGCCGTAAGAGAAATTCTCGGTGCAAAAGAACGCGGTGAACTCATCTATGTCCACGGAGACTATGATGTCGACGGTGTGACCTCCTCAGCAATTTTTGATCGATATCTCAGAAAAATCGGTTGTAATGTTCACACACACGTACCTCACCGCACCAAAGAAGGTTACGGTATCAACCTAAATGCGGTCGATGAAGCCCATCAACTGGGCGCTAAACTGTTCCTCACCTGCGACTGTGGAATCACCGCACACCCACAGGTAAAAAAAGCACGCGAGCTTGGGATGAACGTCGTGGTGACCGATCACCATGAGCTCAAAGACACCATGCCCGAAGCCCAGGCGATTGTAAATCCTCACCGATCTGACAGTGTCTATCCCTTTACCAACTTAAGCGGAGCCGGAGTTGTATTCAGACTATGCGAAGGGCTTACTAGAGAGATAGATGCTCGTGGAGTAGACAGCTACAGAAGGCACTACCTTGACTTTGCTGCGCTTGGCACCATTGCTGATGTCATGCCACTTACCGGTGACAATCGAATCATTGCGAAGTTCGGCCTTGAGCGACTGTCAGAGTCCAAGAAGAAAGGAATCGTTGCACTGAAACAAGTTGCTGAAGTGCCCCAACGTGTCGGAAGCTATGATGTTGGTTTCAAACTTGGTCCAAGACTGAACGCTGCGGGAAGAGTCGATGATGCTGCACTATCCCTTCGCCTCCTGCTATCCGATGATGGTGACGAAGCTCTAGAAATTGCAAATGAGCTGAATCGACACAATACCGAGCGTCGAATTATGCAAGATCAAATGGTTGAAGAAGCCCTTGCAATGGCAGAATCGCAAGGCGCCGAAAATCAACAAGTAATCCTTGTGTTTAATGCCGACTGGCACCCAGGAGTCGTAGGCATTGTAGCAGGCAAACTGAAAGACAAGTATCACAGACCCGCGTTTGTCGGCACAATTGACCCAGAATCCGGCAAAGGAAAGGCAAGCGGTCGCTCAATTCCAGGCCTCAATCTTGCCGAAATGATCAAAGGTAGCTATCCTCTCGTTGAAGGTGGGGGACACGCCTTGGCTGCTGGCATCAGTTTCCAAGAGCCGCTTCTTGCGGATATCAGGGCAAGATTCAATGAATTCGCCAGCTTGACACTGAGCCCAGAAGACCTTGTGCCAACTATCGAGATTTCAGCTGAAGTGAAGCCATCAGAGGTCACGAGAGAGTTAATCAATAGTCTCAATCTCTTCGAACCATTCGGTATGGCAAACCCCAAACCTAATCTGGTCGCCTACGGTCTAGAACTAACTTCCTTACGATCCACCGCAGATGGTGCTCATGCTCAAATGACCTTCAAGGCAGACGGAGAAACGTTCCAAGCCATTGCATTTGGTCAATTCACCGCAGCACAGTCGTTGGGAGTAGGAGCAAAAGTCGACGTCGTATTCGAACCAACAATCAATTCCTACCGAGGGCAGGAATCCGTCCAATGGAAGGTTTCGGACCTACGGCAACATTAATCTGCTTGCCCACCTTCATCTTCAGCGTTTGAACTTCTATTCCCCGCTGTAGCTGGATGGTAATTTGTGATTCCGGGACCAACCGATACGTTACTCGGAAAAAGTCGATTTGACTCCTCAGACGCACATCATCAATCTGCAGCAAAATATCTCCTGGTCGAATTCCCGCCTGAACCGCACTCGATCCAGGAGTCAAACCAGTAATCAAAACCCCAGGTAAACCTTGGCGATCTTTTACAAAGACTCCTAAAAGTGCATACTCAGATTTATGGCTAGGACTCAAAAATCCAGCTACCGCTCGGGACGTCACTTCCCAGGTTGGTGTATACGACACTACCAACCCCTGAGGACCATAATTTCTTGCCAAGGCATTCGCAGAAAATCCGCTCACCTTTTGTACCGCTTTGTCTAGCAAGGTTTTTTGAGTCAATTCACCGTTGGCTGAAGCGGGGAGAGATTCAGAAAGTGTGGCGGCAATAGAACCCATCAACTTACCGTTTGCGGAAAAGAGTAGCGAGCCACCCATCATAACCGCAGACTGCTCGTATCGAACCGCCTGCATAGGAACCGCTCGCTGAGTCCGACTATCAATTCCCCAAGTCTCACCATCGGTAAGTTCTACTTGGAGAGCATCCTTTGCTCGAACAGCCAATATTGTCCCACTCTTGACATCCATTAGAGAGGCAATTCCGATAGGAATCAAATTCACAGGCACTGTAGATGTCTTGAGCAAATCGAGCTGAGCTGGTGCATCCCTTCCCACAAATTGCAAGGCAAACTTTTGACCATCAGCAGTCCATACTTCATCGGGTTGCTTAGTGGTAGAAATTTGATGAGCCACCAAATATCCATCCGCTGAAATAAAGACTCCCGATCCAACAGCTTCACCCTTTCGCTTCAGGAATCCAATCGAAGGTCGAACTCGGTCCCAAATCGACTCTTCAGCCTTCGTGTTCTGACTGTAAATGTCTAAACTTGGAATTTGAGGACGAATCTGAACTGGTCCGAGACAGAATCCACAAAAAACACTAGCCGCCGATAACCACATTAGTTGGGTTCTTTACCTCCGTTGCAATTGCGGCACCAGTGCCGGCGTCACGTTCTGAATTTAGAATTACAATTTCCGTCGGCGCTACCTCTGTTTTGGCAGCCGAAATTATCGATGCTGAACCTTGTTCAGGAACGGTATCACTGATGGACACATTTCCAGCCACCTCGTTGTTAACTCCACCAGGCACTCCCATGTTTCGCA
>JAPLCS010000143.1:21094-21882 GCA_026392145.1 Fimbriimonadales bacterium
AGCACTTTGCGATGCTGGTCTAGCTAACGAAGGTCTAGAAGAAGTGTCTAAGGCAGCCACCAATCCCTTAGCTCGTTCATTCCTTGGGTTCATCCTACGATTACCCTTTCTGCCACCTTGCATCTTCTCATCTTCAGACTTCGGGGTTTGATTAGCTGAACTGCTGACCTGTGAACCAGTTGCCTTTGATTGAAGAGAGAACGTACTTTCGTTGACAGCAACCATGGGTCCAGAAAGACTGGTCGCACTTTGACTCGATCCAGCCGAAACATATACAGGATTCTGCTGACGACCCAACATTCGGTTCACTCCGCCAGTGAATACGAATGCAAGAAGCACCACCGAAGCTAACGCCATGGGCACTGATACCCAACTGAGCCATTGTGGAGCCACATTCTTAGGCTTCAGTCCTTGGCCCAGAATAGCGTCCCTCAACCTCTCAGTCGAAAACTGCATTTCAGGAATCTCTTCGAAGGACTTCAGGTCAGATTTAAGGTCTTTAAGTAGATTAGCTTCGCTCTGCAAAGCATCATCCAACATAAGTTCGGACTCAATTTTCGCAATTTCAGCGTCACTCAACTCGCCAAAGGCATAACCAAAAAGCAGATCATCTTTCATTGTTATTTCTCCTCCAGCAAAGGTGCAATTCTGTCACGTAGTGCGCGGCGTGCCCGTAAAACTCGCAATTTGGCACCACCTAAAGAAGTATTGCAAATTTGCGCAATCTCTTCATACTCCCTTTCTTCAATATCTCTCATCACAATCATCATTCGGTGATGTTCTGGCAG
>JAPLCS010000272.1 GCA_026392145.1 Fimbriimonadales bacterium
CCTGTCGCAGATGTCTGCTGGCACAGCAAGGTCAACGGAATGAGTCCAAGCATCATGGCTATTTAACTCATACTTTACCGAGTACTTTGATTATCTGCGGTCGAGTAGTGGTTGATTTTTGATGAACCGTTCGAAGTTGGTAACAAAGTGGTTTAGTAGGACTTGGTTTTCATCTTGGAGCCCACCGGCAACGTGTGGGGTAATCAAGCAGTTATCTAATTGCCATAGTGGATGATCTTGGGGAAGTGGTTCGGGTGAAGTGACATCGAGAAAGGCGGCGGCAATGGACTTACTTTTGAGAACTTCAATGAGGGCTGGTTGGTCCACGGTATCACCTCGCCCGATGTTGTAGAACACTGCTGAGGGATTCATTACTGAGAACTCATTCTTTCCAAACAGGCTTTGAGTGGAATCGCTCAGGGGAAGAATATTTACAACGTGATCCGCCCATCCAAGGTGTTCGATTCTGGAGTCAATGCTGAAGCATGGCGCATTTTCTTTGCCCGTAACCTTTCGCTTGAGCCCGCGAATTTCCATTCCAAACGGTTGGAGTAATTCTGTGAGTTTGGTGCCGATGGCTCCGAAGCCTAGAATGAGAAGATTTTGTCCACGGAGAACCCGCATGATGGGACGTTGTTGGGTGTATGTCCATTGGTCAGCCCGCTCAGAATCGACAATTTTTCGGTTGTACGCCAGCATCATGCTAAGTACATGTTCAGCGCACGGAACATCATAAACGCTTGATGAATTGGTAAAAGTGACTGAATGTTTTTCAAAGAAAGAGAACACATCTGTGCGGTCGTATCTGGTGTAACCAGCGCTGGTGAGGTGAACCCATTTGAGGTTTGACGACTGTAGAATGTCTAGCACGGCAGGTTGGCCAAATAGGATATCGGCTTCCTGGGCTGCTGGGTCCCCTTTACCTTCGGTGAGGTTATTCACCGCCGAGAGGTCTTGGACGAGCTCATAGGGGTGTATCTTAGCTTTCAGCCACTCGGCTTCTGATGTTGAGAGCGCTACGTTGGTCCAAACTTTTGGCACAGTACTATTATGTCTGGACAATTATGTCTCTTACGGTTGATGTCTGGAACGGTTGATGTGGGGGAAACCGTGCCTTGCAATTTTTTGTGCCTCAGATGATCTCAAGATAGTCTTTGTCTGGCAGCGGTGCGAAAGGAACGGTTGGAAGGGTCTGATACCAGTACGCCACGCTCGCTATGTCATCTTGGAGTGGAAGGTATCGACCACCTGAACGCCATCCGAGTGCCTGGATAGTCACTCTGAGCTCACTATGAAACCTAATTGGGTCCATGATGTGCCATCTATACATTCCGAATCTAGTGTTTGATTGATAGAGCCCGTCTGGTCTTAAAACTTGAGGAAGACCAGCATAGGGTGTTGTGAATTCTCGATAGCCTCCATTTTCTTTGCCAACATCAAAATTATAAGATCCGCAGAAATAGTCCTCTGTGCCGGTTCCGCATATTGTTGGGAATTTATCGTCTCCATCTATATAGAACTTAATTTCACCTTCGCCCCACCAACCGTTGTTGTTAACACCCCATGCCATATAGGTTCCAACATAGTGGCCTTTGCCCGAGACGCCATCTAGGATGGTGTAATCCTCTTTGTAGGGAAGCGGATTGGTGCGTCTGAATTGGGCGTGAAAGTACGCAGCGTCCGGGGGGATTTCAGTTAGCGTATAGTTGATTTGATAGTAGAGGACCATCTCTTTATCATCGAGATTTGAAAGTGTCATTCTGCATTTCTTTTGAAATGGCATTTCCCAATAACAATTGAAGGCGCTACCGGGGTTAACGCAAATGGCCAGTGAACTGACCTGGGCATACTTTCCCCATCCGCATGCGAAGAAGTCGCCTACGGGACACTCAACCGATGGATGTTCCTGATCGTCCCAGTAAATTCGAAGGATACTGAAGCGCCAGTTGCCTGTTGGAGTTAGCCAAATTTGTTGGATCGCCCCCGGTCCTTCAATGTTTGCGATTTCAAAGGTTTCACCAGGCGCAACTTTGACACTCGGTGAGACTTTCCAGCCTTGTCCAAGATCTTTCGCACAGTTTTTGCCTGTACCTTCAGTTGCCATCCCACCCATTCCTTTGGCACCGTTAAAGTTTTCGGGGGAGATAGATCGTGATTGGGCATTGGATAGAAGAGAAAGATTCCCAAGGTGCAGTCCAAGTCCATTGAAGGAATAGTGGCCGTTTGGATTCGACATTGTAGCGGCACGTTACCTAATCTGAAGCTCTCTACTCAACCTGTGCCACGCGGTAGGGAAAGACCTGGTAGGTTTCCCACACTTTTTCTACAATATAGGGCTCACGATTTAACCAAGATTGCAGTTCAGCTTCCGTTTCGAATTGCACAATCATGGTTGAACCTATCATTTGTCCTTCTTCATTGAGCATTGCTCCTCCAATAACGAAGTTGCCGTTTTGTTTTAGTTCCGATGCACAAGCAAGATGTCTAGGACGAACTGAAAGACGGTGCTCAACCGCATTTTTTGCGTCCCAAGCATGAATGACCCATTGTTTCATAGCTTCTTGATATTTGCTGGTTGGGGAGGAAAGATGACCTCTCCGGGAGCGCGCACTTCACTTCCTTTGGTCTTGGTGATTTTGTCACCTAATTCGTTCCTACCAATTTGTATCATCCTTAACATTCGGGAAACGATATCGGGGTGATCTTCGGCAACGTTCTTAGTTTCTCCGGGATCTGCTTCTAGATCGTAGAGTGATAGACCAATCTTTTCAGTCACTTCACCGGCGGGTTCTCCATCTTTTCCGGCTGGTTCAATTTGGTGACGGTGGTTGTGGGGAACGTGGAGTTTCCATTTTCCGGATCGAACCGCTTGGAGTTCATCAGGCCAGAAGTAATAGAACCATTTGTAAGGAGTCGTTGCTCCTGGCTGGCTTTGAAGAATGGGCAGAATATCGTGCCCATCGATTTTATTGGTAGGAAGCGTTCCAGAAGCCATTGCGGTCATCGTTGGAAGGATATCCATAGCGGTGACAAGTTCATGATTTACTTTGCCCGAGGAGATAAGTCCTGGACCCCAAAAGATTCCAGGAACCCTCATTCCAGCTTCAAAGGTTGTTCCTTTCCCTTCCCTGAATTCTCCCGGTGAACCAGCATGGTTGCCGTAAGGTCGCCACGGGCCATTGTCGGAAAGGAAAACCACCATCGTATTTTTGTCGAGATTCAGTTTTTTTAGCTTGTTCACAATCGTGCCGACTGAGTCATCAATGTCTTTGATGGTGTCCGCATACAATCCAAGCTTTGATTTGCCTCGATTTTTGTCACTAGCTGCCAACGGAACATGAGGCATCGGGTGAGGTAAGTACAGGAAAAACTGCTTTTTCTTATTTTTTTCTATAAAGTTAACGGCTTTCTGAGTTAATGTTTCTGTCAATTTGCACTGGTCATCAAACGTCTTTATTTCCTTTACTTTAGTGTTGTTGTCGTAAAGGAAAAGGTTGCCCCAGAACTTTCCATTTGGTGGCCACATGTCGTTTGAATAGGGAAGACCAAAGTATTCGTCGAAGCCGTGTACCAAAGGCATGAGATTGTGAACGCCAAGGTGCCACTTACCAAAAATTCCAGTTGAGTAGCCTTTTTGTTTCAAGATTTCAGGCAGTGTCGTTTCGTTTGGATTGAGTCCAATTTTTGAATCGGGGCTAAGGACTTGAGGAAGACTGACACGAGTTGGATAGCAACCAGTCAAGAGTGCTGCACGGGATGGAGTGCAAGCCGGTGATGCGACATAGAAGTCCGTGAACCTGACACCTTCACTTGCCAACTTGTCGATGTTTTTGGTCTGAAATCGTTTATTGCCATAGCAACTTAGATCGCCAATTCCCAAGTCATCGCAAAGAATGACAACAAAATTTGGCGGAGCCTTTGTTAGGTTCCCGAAAAGTACGAGTGCGAGTGACGTCATCATCTTCGGTAAAACTTCCAATTTGATTGAAAATCAGATGTCAACTTCTGATTTGTGAGGAGTGCTCGAACCATTTCAACGGGAATACTATTTTCCTTGAATATTCGGTCGTGGAACTCTCGATTTGTCATCTTTCCGCTTGTGACTAGTTCCTGACGAAGTTCCCAAAATTGAAAGGCACCCATCATGTAGGAGATTTGGTACAAAGGGGAGTAGGCACCACTTAATGACCGACGGACTTCGCCTTCGGCGGAGCTTCGTTCGTGTCCTACCTTGTCTACCAGTAAATTGATGCACTCGTCAGAGGACATTTTTTTGAGATGAAAGCTGAGTGAGAAAATAATTCTCGCACATCTATGCATCCGCCAGAAGAGCATTCCTATTTTGTTTTGGGGAGTTTTTGGGAAGCCCATGTCCCAGAACAGAAGCTCAAAATACAGAGCCATACCTTCTGACCAGAATGGAGTTCCGAATGGTTCTCTTTGAAGCTGGAATCTGGACTCATAAAACTGCTGGAGATGGTGTCCGGGAATGAGTTCATGATGCACCGTGGCTCTTGCAAAGTGAATATTGTTTGCACGGAGACTCATGAGCTTTTCTTGATGTTCCATTTCAGTGGTCGGGAAGCTCACCAAAATGGATTCGCCGCCTAGAAAGAACGGGCTGACTTTTTGTTGCTCTCGGGACATCATGTTCATTCGCCAAGATTCCTTTGCAAGGGCGGGCACGGTCACGAGGTTATTGTCTTCAACATACTTTATGGCTTCTTCTGCAAGTTTTCTTATTACTTTGGGCTGGTCGCCAGGTTTAGCGTAATCGTTTTTAACTTCTTCTAGAGCTTTTTTCCAATCTGACCCAAAGCCCATTTCAGATGAAGCCTTTTTCATTTCCACTTCGCACCAGGCAAACTCTTTGTTCGCGATTTCTACAAGTTCTTCTGGAGTGTAGGGAATCATCTCGTATTTAAGCTCGTTCAAGAGGGTCTCCCTTCCAATGGGGTCACCCACTATTGCATTGCTTTCCCCGGGCTTAATGCCACAAATCTTTTCACGCAGGAATCCGCTCAACTCTGTAAGCGAGCGACTAAGCCGGTTATAAGGTTCATTGACCCACCAGCCGAATTGTGGGTCGTATTGATTGTAGAAGCGATTCCAGTCGGATAGAAATCTGATCAATTGATCATTGAATCGAGCGGCACGGTAGGCACTAAACTTGTCATTGTCCTTTCTTGATTCAAGTCTTTTCTTGAGTTCAGGTATTTCGGAATTTAGCCTTGCTAACTATGCAGCAACTTTAGGTGCTTCGACATTCTGAGTTCTTCGTTGGTCTTGAGTCAGTTGTACTAACTCTTTCGCAAATGGCATGAAAACTTCTGACTGGGCGATTTGCTTTTCCAACGCCTCGAGTTTGGCGAGACTTCGATTCAATAGGTTCTTAAAAAGAATATAGTCAACCTTATCTCCTTGAGGCATTGACTCAAAGGCAGAGGCTTTCAGTTTCGCAAGATTATCTTGATAGAACTTTTTGAATCGCGAAATTCTATCGGCGGAAAAATCTACTGTATAAAATCGATCGAGACTTCCTGAATCAGCCTGGAATTGCTGAATTAGGGATGTCATTTCGCTTCGAGCTTGCAGACTAGACATATTCAAGCTCTTAATTGTGGGGATGATGGTCGTGGTTGTCAGAGTGGTAACCGCGATGAAAGTTGAGAGCATGGCGCAGATTACCACCAGCTTTTAGTGTGAATTTGTACTTGTTTTGAACTCATACAAAGTTTGCGAGTTGGATTTTTTGAGACTTTGAGGGCACATGGGTATCGTAGTCACAAGTCAATAGCCAGGTCCAACGCTCTGGAAACATTGGGAAAACATCATCTCCGTATCCGTCAGTTAGTACAAAAACAACGTCTGGATAACTATTGCCGTCAGCGACAAGATTTTGTAAGTAGGTTTCCAGAATTTCGAACGAAGTGCCACCACCACCAAAAATCTCCGACATGGCGCTATCAAGCGGATACACCTCGCAGTCAAAGCTACAGATTTGGGCTGCAAATTTGCTTTGAGGTAGCGACTTGACTAACGCTACCATACGGTCGGTTTCGTCCCACATTGAGCCTGAAGCATCTATGAAAAAAATGCAGTTGTACTTGAGGTGTCTGTGCTTTGGAACTTCATATTCTCCTGGTAATAAGAGATCAGAAAAGGTCTCAAGTCGTCGATCAGTGCGTATCCATTCTCGTACAGTAGAGCTGCCAGATAGACCATTTAGTTTGCTTTTAATGACCGTTTCCCATTTCACTTTTGGTATTGACAGTGGCTTTGCAAACGCTTTTATCCCTCTGCTCATCTGATCTGCAGTTGCACGAGATGCGACTTCATTTCCTAAACGCGACTTGAGATCTTTTAAGAATTCAGCACCTTGTGCCTGGAGCCAAGCATCGACTTCAGTCACAGCTTTTGAGTTTTTGAGTGCCTCATTTGTGGCACCAGCAGAGTTTGGTGAAAAACGGTGCTCGTCGACTAACTTCATCGCAGTTAAGTCAGGTGTTGACACCAATTTTTCGTAGTACTCTTCCATCGTCAAATTCGTGTCCGTACAGCTTGCGGCTTTACCTGTGAACACAGTATCAACCCAGCACAAGGATTCCCAATTTGTAATTAGTTCCCGTATGAAACCGAAACGATTTACGAGCATGTGATTAATGGTGATATCGGCGGCAATGTTTGCTACCTCGGAAAGGAGTAAATCCGTGCTTCTGTATCCGTGATTGAGAACTACGTGAAGCATTTCATGGCACAGAACAAATTTTCGGTCGTACGTGGAAAGTTGGTCCCAAAAATCTCGGTTGAACAAGAACTTGATGGGTTTTCCTGTGTGGGAAAAGACTATTGATGCTGTCTTCACTTTATCAGTGAAGGTTGGTGCACCCACTTTCCAAAGAGCTACGAATAATTCATGGTAAGCATCAAGTTCCAATGAAAGAGCTTCAATTGTTGCTATTCGTGTCGAATCTTCCATAGGGATCAATCTTCTTGAGAGAGTCGTTGGTCTGACTCAAGTCGCTGGGGAGAAGTTGTGGCTCGTTGTCAAGAGAAACTTTTTTGGCTCTGATATGTTGTTTAATTCTGTTAATCAAGCGAGTTGAACCGAATTTTTGTGCCTTCAGTAGGACGTTGTTAAACTCAGGTACCGTTGGTGCATACTCGACTATGATGTCAAGGACATTGTTTAGCTCCAAGAGGCTCATGAGTTTCTCTTGATCTAGGTAAGGAAGGAAGAAGACCGCTGCTGCTCGGTTACTAAGGATGAGGCTAAGTGCTTGGCTTCCAGTTTCGGGATTTTGCATTATTTGCTTTGCCTTTTGAGCGTCGTTTTTCGCATGCAATTCCATAAGTTCATCGAATAGAGGTCCTTCTCGTAGGATGGCAATGAATCGACGAATATTACTGATTGCCGGTAAAACATCCTTTACTTGACCGCCAAGGTTGGCAACATGAATTGCGTATTCAAGTCGTCGGGGAGAAATTAGATACCTTGCTTCTTGTGATTGTTGGTCGTACCACTCCAGCGCTGCCTTCCCTTGGCTACCATGTCTTCCGATGAAGTAAGCAGGACACGGAGCATTGGGAATCTCAATTTGGATGTGAAATCGGTCGAGCTGTGCAGGATCTAGCGGTTCGGTTTGATACTCATCGTCAGCCGGATTGATGGCAGCCCAAACTGTTTTTAGCCTCTTGAATTTGTGGCCGTTGATGCTTTGAAACTGCAGCAGTTCCATGGCTGCATTCCTAACTTTGGCTGGAGCTCGATTGAATTCATCGATGAAGATTCCGTCACAATTGTCATCGGCTAGTTCTGGTCTTCGAATGAGTTCTAGAACCGTTTGACCGTCTTGACGTGTGAAAGGGCGGGGAATTCCCACAAGGTCTACCCAGGGGTCCATTGTTGGTCCACTGAGAATTAGTAGATTAAGACCAGCATCCTGAAATGTCTTTTTGACGAGTGCTGTTTTGCCTACACCGTGTCGTCCAGTCAGCAAAACATTGAGACTGTTTTGGAGGCAGAAATTGAGCTTTTGTGGGTCCAGTAGCGGAGTTGGGTGATGAGTTCTTGACCACATAGATGAGAATTGTAGTGCAGGAATTTATATGTTTGAGTCAATAAGTTATCCTTTTTATTCACACTCGTCGTGGAAAAGTTGATTCGAATGGTTATCAACACAACTCGCAAATTGAGTCAACCTGATTCCACACTTTATGCACTCCTTTTACAGATGCTGGTAGTTCAACTGTTAAGTTTAGAATTAGAGAGGGAAGGCAGTAGTCATGAGTTTCGGTGAGATGATGTTTCAAGTATTTGTATCACTGGTAGTCTTTGTGATCTTTCGTTGGGCGAAGAATCAGCGAAATTATTGATCAGTTGTTTATCCCCACTTTTCATGAGCATTAGTTTATTGTTGCAAGGTTAATATTAATTGTGCAACAATAAGAGTATGAAAGATGGACTGACTGCTCTCATTCATGATTTGGTGTGGCAAATGGATGCCTCGGCTGACCGTATTCTTGTTGAAGAACATGGTATTCACTTTGATGAGGCCCGGTTCTTGATGGTTTTGCTGAGCCACCAACCTTTAACTCAACGAGCTTTCGCTGAGAGAATGTGTTACACCCCCGCAGCAATCACTCGGGCACTTCCAGACTTTATTAGTAAAGGATTAATGCAAGTACAAGTTGATCCGTATCAGCCAAGGCGTAACTTTGTGACTCTTTCAATTCATGGCGAAAAAATTGCCCGAGGTTGTTCCCAAACACTGGAAGTGGCGTTCAAAGAATTGCTTGAGGAATTGGAAATTGATTTTGTTCAGTTCGAATCGACTGTTTCAAAGGTCATTTTTGCTCTTAAGGAGTTTCGAGGACAGAATAGTGGAAAGGGTGGCGAAAAGCTGTGAAAAAGGTTTCAATTCATAGCGGTCCCATGACCTCACTGATTGATGATGACTTTGTCGTTTTTTTGATAGGCATGCGAATTAATCAGCCATGGAAAATTTGGAAATGGTTTCCTGTCTTTGTTTCCATGCCAAGAATGCTGAAAGAACTTAGTCTTAACAGGAATTTGGGATTGAAAAGCTATGAACTTTGGATGGGACGAACAATTTTGGTGCTGCAGTACTGGGATTCACACGAGAAATTGATGAATTACGCTCATGATAAAGAAGCAGAGCACGTACCAGCTTGGAAAGCATTTAACAAAAAGGTTGCCAATAATGACTGTGTTGGGATCTGGCATGAAACTTACTTGGTCCAATCTGGTCACAGTGAGTGTGTGTATGTTCATATGCCTGCGTTTGGGCTAGGTAAAGCAGGCGAACTCATCTCTGCTAGTGGAAAGCTTCGGACGGCAAGGGGAAGAATTGAATCTCGAAAGTAGTTTCTGATTCAAATTTCACCGAGGAAGATATCTCATTCTTCTTTTATTTAATGGAGTGGATGGTGTAGCATGGCAACATGTTTCTGTCCACTCTCACTGTGATTGGGTCTGCGAGTTTTGCTTCCAACGGGCTTGTTCCTTTCATGCTCCGATGTGAGGCATTGGTTAATCCGCTAGCGATTGAGTCCAAGTCGCCTCAGTTGAGTTGGAGCTTAAAAGCGGAATCAGCAGATGCACGTAATTTGCTGCAGACTGCCTATCGCATCCAAGTTGTCTCATCTCGTTCGGGGTTTTCTCAATCAAAGTTTTTGCTTTGGGACACTGGAAAGGTGTTGTCTAGCGACACTTTTGGCATAAAGTACGCGGGAGTGGCGCTGAAATCGAGGCAGGATGTTTGGTGGCGTGTTCAAGTTTGGAATCAAGATGGCGAGGCTTCGAAATGGAGTGAGATTGCATCGTTCAAAGTAGGACTAGACGCTTCGGATTGGAAATCTAAATGGATTCATGGAGATGCACCAGTCAAGGAAACAGGCAGCCTTGACAAGGCTAATTGGATTTGGCAATCTGGCCAACCTAAAGGAAACGCCCAGGCCGGTACCGTTCGTTTTTCAAAGAAGATAACTTTAGGCAAAGCGAAATCTGCTTTGATCCGATTAACAGCAGACAATACATTTGTTTTAAGAGTCAATGGAAAGGTAGCTCATCGCACCACTGATGTCGAGGGGTGGAAAAACATTCAAAAGGTTGACATTGGATCGTTCATCAAGGAAGGTGAAAACTCAATTGATATTGAAGCAACCAATGCAACCGTTGGAGCTGCTGGCTTGATTGCAGCTATCGAGGTAATCGGAACCGATGGTGCGAAACAAGAATTTGTCACTGATTCATCGTGGTTGGCAGAAGGTCAGCCTAGTGAACTTCTTGGTAAGAATGGAGTAGCCCCTTGGGGAAATGTTGGAGCGTCTCAATTCTTGAAGGCGCCTGCCACCGTTTTTCAAAAGCCATTTACTGTGAAGAAATCTGTGAAAAAGGCTGTCGCTTATGTTTCGGCGCTGGGAATTGTTGATTTCAGTGTGAATGGAAACCGGGTGAGTGAAGACCTTTTCACCCCAGGTTGGACAGATTACAGAATTAGAACCTACTATCGGGCATTTGATGTAACCAAGCATGTTAAAAAGTCGGAAAATTCGCTTCATGCTGTACTTGGTCAGGGATGGTATTCGGGCTATGTAGCATGGGGTGCACAAAGAGACCACTATGGCAATGCTCCTATGTTGATGGCTCAAGTGGAGATTGAATACGCTGACGGTTCTAAAGAAACTATTGGTACGGATGAAAGTTGGAAGATGGGGCATGGTCCGATTCTTGATGAGCACTTTTTGCACGGGGAAAAGTATGATGCTCGGGTCTCAGAAGACTTGAATTTGGCCCCGAAGGTATCGAAGCCATCGACGATTTTAGAGGCTTTTCCGGGTGATCCTGTTAGAGTCTATCAAAAGCTCAAGCCGAAGAAGATATGGAAATCACCAGCAGGAAAGTATTTGATTGACTTTGGTCAGAACTTATCTGGTTTTGTGCAGGTAAAGCTGAACCAAAGCTCCGGTACGAAGGTGACAATGCGGCATGGTGAGCGGTTGGACAAGGATGGTGAACTCTATACTGTGAACCTACGACTTGCTCAGGCAACTGATCAATACATTTGTAAAGGTACTGGGACTGAGCAATGGAATCCAAGGTTTACCTTTCATGGATTCCAATACATTGAAGTAACTGGGATTGACCACTTACCCAAAGCTGATGAGTTTATGGCTCTTGCGATATCTTCATCGACACCAGAAGTTGGAACCCTTGAAACGAGTGATCCGATGCTCAACAAATTGGTTAGCAATGCTTGGTGGACACAGAAGATGAACTTCGTTGATATTCCGACCGATTGCCCCCAAAGAGATGAACGACTTGGTTGGACAGGAGATGCTCAGGCATATGTTCGTACAGCAACTTATTTCTCTGATGTTCAGGCTTTCTTCAACAAATGGCTTGTGACCTTGGATGATGCTCAGGGTGCGGATGGTAATTACCCTCAAGTCGCTCCGGTTCTGAAGGGTCTTGACAATGGTGGCCCAGCATGGAGCGATGCGGGCGTAATTTGTCCGATGACCATTTACGATGCCTATGGAGATAAGGCTCTGCTCGCGCGGCACTATCCTCAGATGAAGAAATTTATCGAATTCTGTGAAAACCGTTCTACGAAAGAGATGTTGCCTCCGGAGAAATTCCACTGCTTTGGTGACTGGCTAAGTATCAAGGCAGATACTCCTACGGATGTGATTTTTCAAGCGTATTTCGCAGGAAGTACTCAACTAGTAGCACGGGCAGCTAAGGTTCTTGGTAAGAAGGAAGATGTCAAAAGATTTGAAGCCTTGCACACAAAGATCAAAGATTCTTTTGTGCGTGCGTACGTTACTCCAGATGGAAGAGTAAAGGGGGACACCCAGTGCGGCTATGTTCTTGCTTTAGGTTTTGACCTTTTGGATGAAAAGACAGCGAAACTTGCTGCTGGTCACCTGGTTCAGAATATCAAAGATCGAAACTGGCATCTTTCAACCGGTTTTGTTGGAACCAGAGATTTGATGCATGTTTTGAGCAAGATTGGTCGTAATGATATTGCCTAC
>JAPLCS010000037.1 GCA_026392145.1 Fimbriimonadales bacterium
AATACAGGGATGTGGTCTGCATGGCCAGAATTGACTGCTGATCGTAAATCGGCACCTGTGAAGAAAGAGATAGGGCGAATATGCGGAGCAGATTCTTTGCCTAGTTGGCTACATCCTGAAAGATGGAGGTGATAGGTGCGAATATTCTCGAGGTCGGTACTTTTGCAGAGACCTTCGATAATGGAGAGAGGAGTTGCGGCAGCTCCGTGAATGAATACATTATCTCCACTTTTGATCTTGCTTATTAGAGTGGATATATCAACTGCTTTTTGTTGCCAATTTGGAGATGGATGCATAAGGTTCTGGGTGCTCGTTAAGGGGAACCGATAGTTTTGATTGTAGTGTATTTCTAGGGATTGGATGATTCCTGTCCTGATTTTGCCTTACCCAGTTGGGAATAGCTGAAAAAGGTAATCTTTTGCAAGTGAAACTTTTTAGATTTGAACTCAAGAGTGAACCAAATGTAATTCGTTCTGGGATGGTGTACGGAGGGAAAATCTATGAAACTGATGGTGCGGAGGCAATTGGCGTCCACGAAGCGGCAGACGTTCGACCTTTAGCACCAGTTCCAACGCCTGGAAGTATTCGAATATTTCGAGCTGATTTGGAGACAGATGAGTTTGAACCTAGCTTCTATTATGCAAATCCAGCTTGTTTAGTTGGGCCCAGCCAGGTGATCAACCTACCTGAAATAGAGGGCGACTTTTTGATGAGAAGCTATTTGGGAGTGGTAATGGTCGGTGGCGGTTACAATGTGACTCCAGAGGAGGCTGAATCGTTAATCCTTGGTCTTACCCTTGTCAATGTATTGAGTTCCAAGCATCTGGAAGAAAAGGAGAAAGCTATTGGGCGAAGTCATGATTTGGGTATTTGCATTGGTCCTGTTTTAACTACCCCCGATGAATTAGACGATTCTATGGTAGCGACACAAAATGGAATTGTCTATCGATTAGAGAGCCATATCAAGGTGAATAGTGTGGAGAGGGCGAGAGCCAACTTTGAGGAGTTTACGATTTCGCCGGTTGAGGCGGTTGCCCTGGCGAGTCAGACTTGCACTTTAAGAGCTGGAGATTTGTTCTGCATAGGGCCGATTTTTGATGACGAAGTGAGTGTTGTGGGACATGGGGATGAATATCACTTTTCGATGGAACGACTAGGAGTTTTGGCGACTAAGCTTGCCAGCACGGTTGCAACTCACCAGGATGAAGCATGAGCAATATACAGAAGATCGTTTTAGATAATGGGGTGAGAATCCTCGTGGAGCCGGTAACCCATGTCCAGTCGGCGGCGATTGGATTGTGGTGTCGCACTGGTAGTCGGCATGAGTTGGATACTGAGGAAGGCATCACCCACCTTATTGAGCATATGTTGTTTAAGGGGACGCCTACTAGGACTGCGAAGGAAATTGCGGAATCTATCGAAGGGCGTGGAGGCATGTTGAATGCGTTCACGGATAAGGAATCGACTTGCTACTACTGTCGAACGTTGAGTGATGATGCAGTCAATGGGATTGAAGTGTTGACCGATATGATGCTTCACTCAAATTTTGATCCCGAAGAGTTGGAGCGAGAGGAAGAGGTGGTCTGCGAGGAGATCAAGCGAAGCGTTGATGAACCTGGCGACCACGTGCATGAACTGCATCTTGAGTATCGATGGGGACGACATGCACTCGGAAAACCGATTATTGGAACCGAAGAATCCGTGCGTTCGTTCCGCAGAGATCATATTTTAAGTTATATGGACCGAAGGTATCGTGCAGAGAATGTCATGCTTTCGGTGAGTGGGAATGTAGATCCAGATCAGATTCGGGCTGCCGCCGAGACAACGCTTGGCAAACTACCTTCAGGAGTAACAAATTCTCAGGTTGAGCGACCATTAGGGACAAAGGCAATGAATGAGGTTTCTAAGGACACCGAACAGGTTCATTTTTGCATTGGAACTGATGGAATTTCGATGTATGACGAAGTGGACATTCCTGTGATGAGCATTTTAGATTCGGCGTTGGGTGGAAGTATGTCGAGTCGTTTATTCCAAGAGGTGCGTGAGCGAAGAGGATTGGTTTACAGTATCGGTAGCTACACTTTGACCTACGGAGCAGGAGGCGCCTATACAGTGTATGGTGGTACCAGCAAGAAGAATTGGGAAGAGGTAAAAGAAATCACCCGGCGAGAGATGGACAAGGTAATGCAGGACGGGCTTTCTGAAGCTGAACTAGAGCGAGTCAAGCGTAGCTTGGCAGGAAATCTGGTTTTGGCGTTGGAAGGAATGAACAGCCGAATGATGCGAATGAGCCGGAATGAGTTTAACTATGAGCGGCAGATAACCGTTGAAGAAGCTTTGGAGCGCCTTAATAAGGTGACGAACTCTCAGG
>JAPLCS010000062.1:0-2465 GCA_026392145.1 Fimbriimonadales bacterium
TACCACCCGCTTGATGTGGTTGGTTGGGATGGATTTGTATTCCCGTACACTTTCAACATTATGGATTTCCAGCCAATTACTGGAAAGCACCATATGCCCCCACCTATCCATCAAACCTTTGTTGGGAACGGGTTCGTGGTTTGTTCGTTCTGTCCGCGCATGCTCGATTATCATCCACAAGCGATAGTAGTGCCTTATGTGCACAGCAATGTGGATAGTGATGAGGTTTTGTACTACTGCAATGACAAATTTGGATCAAGGAAAGGCATTGAGGAGGGTTCAATTACCTTGCATCCCCTTGGAATTCCCCATGGTCCTCAACCTGGAGCGGTAGAAGCTTCAATAGGTGCGACTAAGACTGAGGAACTTGCTGTGATGGTTGATACTCACAAGCCATTTAAGCTCACACAGAATGCGTTGGACATTGAAGATCCTGAGTATTGGAAGAGTTGGCAAACCAAGCGATAGTCAGCCACGACATCAATGTGTAGATGCAAAACAAAGCCCCACTCAATTTGAGTGGGGCTTTGTTTTATTCGAACGCTAGATCAATAAATTGAATCTGGGAAGTAGAACTTCTTAGCGTTGGATGGTTCAACGAGTTCGATTGGAATATCGATACTCTTTGACTTCCAATTCTTCAGTTCTTCAGGCTTGGTATTCGTCAGCGTATCAACAGCCGCTCGGATACCATCTGCGATCATGGAAGGCGGATAGGTTATGTTGGCAGGATACATTGGGTCCTTGTCCATTACTCGTTTTACGATGTCTTTCATACCGGCTCCACCGAGAATCCAGACATTTGCCTTTCCTGCCTCTTTGAGAGCTTTCTCCACACCAAGCGCCATGTCATCGTCTTGTGCCCATACTGCATCGAATTGCTTGTGCTTTACAAGCATAGTTTGCATTACTTCAAAAGCCTTTTGTTGGTTCCACATTCCGCTTTGGCTATCAAGAATCTTGATTCCTGTCTTAGCAAAGACAGCCTTGGCCGCTTCAACTCGGTCAGTGTTCACTGTGCATGGGATTCCTTCAAGCACTAAGATAGATCCCTTGTTATTCAGCTTTTTAGCCATGAACTCGGCGGACATTTGTCCAAACTTTTTGTTGTCGCCAGCTAAGAAAATGTCAGCGATTGGTTCAGTAAAACCACGGTCGACGTTTACAATAAAGACGCCTTCTTCTTTCAGCTTTTTAGCCGCTGGAGTTAAAGGTGAGCTTTCTGTTGCAAGGATAACGAGTGCGTCAATCTTTTTAACAGCCATTGCCTCGAGGCTTTGGATTTGTTTATCTGGGTTATCTGCAGTTTGGAAAATGAATTCAACTTCCGGATGCTTCTTCATCTCTTCTTCTGCCCAGTATTTGACACCGGCGGTCCAGCCATGATCAGCAGCTGGGATTGAGACACCAATCTTAAACTTCTTTGCTCCAGATTCAGGAGCGGTTGAAGTTGAAGGAGCATTAGATTCGGAAGCGGTGCTTCCAGAACTTCCGCAACCCCACAGGGTTGCAAACGAGACCATTAGGAGACCTGCAATTAGGCCAGATTTGATTGATTGTTTGGGGAGCTTCATCAGTGAATCACGCGTTCTGTCTGTTGCCGCGCTGAATCAGAACGGCCATTAGAATGATAACACCTTTTACGCATCCCTGCCAGTTGTTATCGATTCCGCTTGTTGTAAGCATATTCGAAATAATTCCAAGTAAGAGAACGCCGACTACTGTGGTGCCAATTTGTCCCTTTCCACCACTCAAGCTGGTTCCTCCAATGACAACTGCGGCTATCGCATCGAGTTCGTATCCAAGGCCGAGCGAATTCGGCGCCACGCTGTTAAGTCGCGATGCCTGGCAAAGTGCGGCGATGCCAACGCAGAATCCAAGAAACGAATAAGCAAACCACTTCACTCGATCTGTGTTTATGCCCGAGTATATCGAGGCTTGCTCGTTGGCTCCGGTTGCAATTAATCTGCGTCCATACACTGATTTGTTGAGGATAAACGCTGCAAGAATAGCTAAGGCAAAGAAGAAAAGAATAGGCCATTGTACGAGGAAGGGAAGTCCTCTAGAACCAACGCTCAGCCCAGGAATTGGAATACCTCCTCCGGCGATTTTGCCAAAGGTTTCCAGACCGTCTTTCGCCTTTTGTTCGCTGGCATTTGTCCAACCCAATGCAGCGCTTCTGAACGCAACAAATCCAGCTAGCGTTGCAATAAATGGAGGGACTTTACCAGCGGTTATGATAATTCCGTTTAACAAGCCTGCTAAAGTTCCAAACGCTACCGCAGCAACCGCCGATAGCAGACTAGCTGTTGGGTCAACTCCTGCCTTATTGAGGACGGCTATTGTGATAACTCCAGCAAGACCCATCATAGAGCCAACCGACAAGTCAATGCCCCCACTGATAATCACAAGAGTCATTCCAACGGCAATACATCCGACATAGGCGTTTTGACTAAAAATATTTC
>JAPLCS010000062.1:2527-5731 GCA_026392145.1 Fimbriimonadales bacterium
AGTAACGCAATGAAAACGCCGTACCTCAATACAAATTGTTTCAATGGGTGACCCCAGCGGCGAGAGCCATAATGTTCTTTTCGTTCATAGATTCTTGTTTGATTTCTCCGACGATGGATTGATCTCGAAAAACGAGTATGCGGTGACTTAGCCCTATGAGTTCAGGTAGTTCACTTGAAATAAGAATTATTGCTGTTCCTTTGCTAGCAAGATCAGCAATAAGTTGATAGATTTCTGCTTTGGCGCCAACGTCAACGCCTCTAGTTGGCTCGTCCAAGATTAAGAGTTGGGGGTTGGTTGCAAGCCATTTGCCGATAGAACATTTCTGTTGATTGCCCCCAGATAAGGAAGTCATTGGCAAGTCTGGATTTTTTGTTTTTATTCCAAGGCTTTCAATCCAGTGGTTGGCATTACTTGATCGCTTGGATTGATTGTTGAATTCGTTTAAGTTTGCAAGTGCCAAATTATCTGTAATGCTCATCGATGTGACAAGGCCTTTTCCTTTTCTATCTTCTGAGACATAACCGATGTATGATTTATTGAGAGTAATGGGTACGTGAGGTTTACGAAGGCCTATCATTGATTCGCACAATTCTGTTCGCCCTGAGCCGATTAATCCCCCAAATCCTAATATTTCTCCCTTGTGAATCGTTTTTCCACAAAACTCGGCCAAGACTTCATTTCCTGTAGAATCTGATTTGGTTGGATAGATGTCTGAGACAGGGCGGCCCACCATTAAGTCTGCAAGTTCTCTGACCGTCATATCTTTCGGGTCAGCCTCTCCAACCTTGTTACCATCGCGTAGCACAACCAGCCTGTCACAAAGTCTTAGAATCTCAGGAAGACGATGCGAGACATACAGTACAGCAATTCCCTCGGCTTTGAGATTGCCAATTAGTTCAAAGAGCTTTTCAGACTCAATGTCACTTAGAACTGCGGTTGGCTCGTCAAAAATTACAATTCGAGCTTTTTCTGATATTGCTTTTGCAATTTCAACCACAGAAATTGCTTTTGCAATTTCTACAAGTTGCTGCTCTGCCACTGATAAATCACCGCAGAGCGTCGTTGGACTGAAACTGGCTCCAACGCATTGTAACAGTTCTACCGCTCTCAATCGAGTTTGGGATCGATTAACGATTGTTTTGCCAAGTTCTTTTCCGAGAAACAAGTTGTCTTCCACGCTCAAGGTAGGAATTAAGTTCAGCTCCTGGTGAACCATCGCGATTCCCGCTTGAATGGCATCAAGAGGTTTTGTAAAATTCTGTGCTTTACCGTCAAGGATAATTTGACCAATTGTAGGCGTTATCACACCACTCAGGAGTTTCATGAAGGTGCTCTTGCCAGCACCATTTTCTCCAATAACGCCGATTACCTCACCTGGTTGAACGGCAATGTTGAAATCTACAAGCGCTAAGGTAGCACCGTAAGTTTTTCCAAGGCCGATGGTTTCCAGCATCGCAGTAGAAGTTACCTCATAGACTTGGAAGCTACAAGGGAGAATTGATTTTGTTTTTCTTCAGTTGGTTAGTCTTTTAATGCTTGAACCAACCCAGTTCAAAATTGTGTACCAAAGTACAAAAAAACACCCAAGCAGATGCTTGGGTGGTTAGTCGTTTAAATTCGGTTTTACGCTGCTGCGACAACTTCAAGAGAAGGGTCGAATACGTTGACTGTAACCTTTGCATCAACCGACATGTGAAGGTCGAGTTCGATGGTGTAATCACCAAGTCGCTTAATAGGATCGTGAAGCGCAACTTGCTTTTTCTCTAGTGACACAACATGTTGGCTATTCAATGCATCGGTGATGTTTTGTGAGGTAACTGCTCCGATGAGTCGAATGCCATCTGCACCAACTTTTGCTTCCACATTGACTGTTTGGCCATCAAGCTTTGCTTTTAATGCTTCGGCATCTGCTTTTTGAGCAGCGGTCTTGGCAGCGAGTCGATCGTTTCTCTTTTCGAGAGAAGCAAGTTGACTCTTGTCCGCAACTACTGCAAGTCCACGAGGAAAGAGGTAGTTCCGTGCAAATCCATCGGCAACAGTAACAACGGTGCCGGCTTTTCCAACTTTAGGAACCGTTTGGTTCAGAATCACTTTCATCTTTCTTAAATCTTCTCCACTCGTGCTAGCCAGTCGTCAGCGTCTTATACCGAAACCAAAGACAGGTGCATTGTCTCCGAACACGCGATTCATGCCTACCCAGCCGAATACGCCTTTTCCGAGTTCATGTCGGAATCTTAGGTCGAAACGTGGATCGTTCAAACTGAAAACGTCCGCACGTAACGAAGTTCGTTGACTAAGAGAATAATCTACCCCAATTCCAGGCTTAGATGCAAATATCCCGTATCGTATTTGAGTTCGGTCATCAATTTTCTTGCCGTATTGTGCAATGAGCTGATTAGTTTCAAATGCATTAAACATTCCTAACTGGAAATTGTCACCGCTTGATTGAGGGAAAACGGCTGTAAAGTCAGTCCGAATAAAGTTTGGATTTGACTCTTGCAACAGGTCAAATCTTGTTTCCATGTTGCCGAAAGGGGAGGATGGACCTTTTGCCAAAGTTGTTGCTACCTTGCCAACTGCTCCATTCACATCGTCTGCAATCTTGCTGATTTTTGTGGCAATTTCATTGGCTTTGGACATCAAGTCGTTTATTTTCGTACTGATTTCAGGAAAGTCCTTAGATGCTTTTTCAATGTTTTTCGCAATGACTTCACCATTTTCAGCCATCTTGACCCCACTATCGGTCATCGTTTTGATATTGGCACTGCTGCCTTTGAGTGAGGCTTGTAAATCAGGGTCAGAAACTATCTTGTTCAATTCGGCAAGCATTTTGTTGCCTTGCTCGCTTGCGTTTTTGACGTTGGTAAGGGTCGCTTCTAAGTCTCCCTGTATCTTTCCAGTTTTTGCCATTTTGGAGAGCTCTGCGGTGAGCACTTCGATGTTCTTCATCGACTTCGTCGCACTTGCCAAGGACTGATTCAACTGAGACTGATTCGTGACGATGAGACTATTGACTGAACCTGCTGTTTCACCAAACTTGTCCATTGTTTTTGTCGTGGATGCCATGAGATTTTTGACACCATCTGAAAGCGACTTATCTTCTAGCAGTTTTCGAAGCGCTGCAAGCGTTTTTGTGAATTCTTCGACCGTTTTGTCTCCACCCGGCAAAAAGCTATCAAGCGCCTTTTGTTTTCTGCCCTG
>JAPLCS010000083.1 GCA_026392145.1 Fimbriimonadales bacterium
CAAGCATTCATGCCTGTCAACCAGATGCCCATCAAAATCAATTTTCAAGAAAAATTTGAACCTAAGGCGTCCAAAGTGCCCATCACCCAGCAACCGAAAAAATGGGCACTCCCCCACAAATTCCCACGAAAGTCGCTCACCTCAAATGTTCAAGAATGTGAACAAACTAAATCCCTTCAAATCAATGAAAGGACCGTGCGTTCTCATCAAACATGCGCTTCAGTTCATGCGCCGCTGCGTCATAAGCAGCCGCATCCTCCCAGGTGTTCTTGGGGTTCAAAACCTCACTCGGCACATTCGGACAAGAAGTCGGAATATGAAGCCCAAAAACCTCATCTTCAACGTACTTCACCTTATCCAACGACCCATCAAAAGCCGCATGAATCATCGCCCTCGTGTGGCTCAGTTTCATCCGACTTCCAACCCCATAACCACCACCCGTCCAGCCAGTGTTAACCAACCAAACCTTAGAACCATGCTGATCAATTTTCTCGCCCAACAAATCGGCGTAAACCTTCGGATGCAACGGCAAGAACGGCTGACCAAAGCACGCAGAAAACACGCTCTTAGGTTGATCCAACCCCTTCTCAGTGCCAGCCACCTTCGCGGTGTATCCATTCAAGAAATAAAACATCGCCTGCTCCCGAGTCAATCTCGATATCGGAGGCAAAACTCCCATCGCATCGCAGGTCAAGAAAATAATATTTTTAGGATGGCTTCCCAAACTTGGAACCATGATTTTGCCAATATGCTCAATCGGATAGGCAACCCGAGTGTTCTCCGTAATCGCAGCACTTTCAAAGTCAGGATTCCCTTCCTCATCCAGAACCACGTTCTCAAGGATGGCACCCTTCTTGATCGCCCGATAAATTTCCGGTTCCTTCTCCTCAGTCAGACCAATGCACTTAGCGTAACATCCGCCCTCCACATTAAAAACGCCTTCATCAGTCCAACCATGCTCGTCATCACCAATAAGCAACCGCATAGGATCGGCAGAAAGAGTGGTCTTTCCAGTGCCGCTCAGTCCAAAGAACAACGCAGTGTCACCCTTTCGACCAACGTTCGCCGAACAATGCATGCTCATGACTCCCCTCAAAGGAAGCAAGTAGTTCATGATGGTGAAAACAGACTTCTTCATCTCGCCCGCGTACTGAGTTCCGCCAATAAGCACCGTCTTGGAACCCATATTCAAGGCAATAACCGCATCACCCTTAGTACCATCGGTCGCCGGATCAAAAGACAGCTTTCCAAAGTCGATAACCTGCCAATCAGGCTCAAATTCAGCGAGCTCTTCAGCATCTGGTCGAATCAACAGCTGTTTGATAAACAAAGCGTGATAAGGTCGTTCAACAATAAAGCGAGTCTTGATACGATGAGCAGGATCAGCACCTCCAAAGGTATCGATGACATAAAGCTCTTTGCCTCCAACATAGTTCTGCATCTTCGCAAAAATTGAGTCAAAGAGTTCAGGACTCATGCGGTGGTTGTTTTCCCACCAAATTGAAGATTCACATTCCGAATCAGCAACCGTGTGCTTATCCTTCGGAGTTCGGCCCGTGTACTCACCCGAGTAGGCGACTACGGCTCCATTGTCTAGTTCTTTACAACCGTCTTTTTCGACACAATGACGAATGAGTGTATCGACGTCAAGGTTCCAATGAATCTGAGCGGCGCTGCTGAGATCGAGTTGATGTTGACCCATGAGGTACCTATAGTAAACCCGACACGAGGCCGTTCTCGCCCAGTACCTTCACCAGTACTTCAGCGAGGAAGCCAAAAAACTTAACGATTCACAAATAACTCAGAACCCAATGCCTGGCGCCCCAGTAATAATCGGAATAGGAGGCTCCTTCGCCCCTCGTCGGTCCATCAGTTGTCGCATCCTTCGCACCTCAGCAAGGTCAAATGCACCAGAGGTAGGAGCCTTTTTCGGAGTGCGAAACGCCTTTTCAAAAACGCTCCACATCGGCTCAATATCATGCGAAAGATCAAAAACCATAACACCGTTCGTACTCGCCACAGCCGCTTGCAAAGCCTTTTCTAGCCCGCTAGCATTCTCCTTAAAATCAGCCAAAGAAAGTCCGGCATAAACAAAAGTCTGGTCATGCGCCGCTCGATACGAAATATTCCCCGCAGCCTCGACCGTATATCCAAGCCCCTTGCCTTCCAGCATCGCGTCATAAATCGTGGCCGTCGGATAATAGCAACCAGTCACAAGCAAATCAAGATCATTCGCCATCCCGGTGCGGTTGTATTCAGGAGATAAGAACCAGAATCCAGCTTCAAGCGACTGAGCCGCCCAGTTATTGCCATATTGCTGATAATCGCCGTACCAAGAACCGGCGTAAACGCCAACTTGCATCCGAGGCTTAATCGTCCGAACCGACGACCGCACATCTCGAACAAACTGACGCAAAATCTCAGCGCGCCAAGACAGCCACTCGTCATAAAACGCACCCGGCTTGATACCCTTGACTAGCCCGTTGTTGTAACTAAACGTAAACTCAAAAACATCCTTCGGCCACTCCAAACGTTGCTTAATATGTTGCTCAAAATTAGACCGGGTGAGGTTCGAAAAGTCTCCATTGATTCCCGTGTACCGAAGTCGATCATCGTAAATAATCCCATCGATATCGTACTTCCCGCTAACCTCTTCGGCAATCTCCAACAGCCGACGCCGTACGCTCGGGTTATTAGGATTCGTCATCAACGGATACTGCTTATCAGCCGCATCCGCCATTTTCACAAAGTTCGCTTTCGAACCCCAAACAAACTCGGTCCCAACCGCAGCGTTCTTCTTCAATTCTTCCGCAAGTAACGCAGTAACTGAAACTTTGAAACTTCCCTTCGGCGCCGGCAACGCAGAATCCAATACCGTGCCCTTTTTACTTAACAAGAGCGAATAACCATCAACCGGAGCGTCAACCCCGATGCAAAGTTTGTTATCCTCAAGTTTCGTACTGACCTCAAAAGCAGAATCCTTGGTTGAAAGCGTAGGCACCGGCTCATAAACCACGCTTTGTTCGTCAGGCCGCTGGAACCCAGGCCCTCGATTAACCAATCGATGACCATCACAAAACGCATTCATCGATACAAAGATCTGAAGGTTGTTTTTTCTTGCTTCCCGAGTCATCGGCCCAAGCGGATCAAAGTCGCCTAACTCCTTCCCCTTCCACTCCTTGAGCTTCGGCGCAAACTTACTCGGATAAACCATCTCGCTCGAAAGCGGTTTAACATCAAAAACAATCGTGTTAAATCCAGACTTCTTGATTCTTGCAACCAACGCTACAATCTTCTCTTCAGTGTTGTAGCGCTCTATATTTGCCGTTGCATCAATCCACAACATTCGCCCCTGAAGACCATACTTTTCGCAAACCTTCTTAGCAGGTCCCTCATAGTTGATGTACTGGTCCAGCATAATCGGCGGCAAACCAGGCAAAGGACTTTGTGTAAGAAATCGCCCTTTCTGAAGAGTCGCGAAAAGAAACAATGAGGTGGCAATCATGCGAGCATCAATTTTACTTTCAAACCTCAATCAACATGTCAGCAACCACCGTCAATCTATACTTAACCCATGCGGACCGTTATCCTCAAGAATGAATACATCACACTCGGACAACTCCTCAAACACCTAGACATCATTTCAAACGGAGCTGAAGCAAAAGACTTCCTCAACGAATATGACTGCTGGATTAACGGCGAACCCGACAACCGTCGAGGCAGAAAGATTCGAAACGGTGATACCGTCAAATTTCCTAACGGACTCGAAGTAAAGGTCGAAGATCCAAAATAAGTAGAATATAGGTACCAATGACCTTTCAGGAACTCATTCAGCGGCTTAACGACTACTGGTCTGCACAAGGGTGCGCACTTCTGCAACCCTATGACACCGAAGTTGGCGCAGGAACCATGCACCCTGCAACCGCACTGAAAGTTCTTGGTCCCGATGCCTGGAACGTCGCCTACGTCCAACCATCCCGCCGCCCTGCAGACGGTCGATACACCCTTAACCCACAGCGAAGCCAACGCTACTACCAATACCAAGTCATCATGAAGCCTTCTCCCGAGAACATCGTGGACCTTTACATGGGTTCGCTCGATGCCATCGGGATTGATACATCCAAGAACGACTTTCGTCTCGTCGAAGACGACTGGGAAAGCCAAGCAGCCGGAGCAAGCGGTGTAGGTTGGGAAGTTTGGATTAATGGAGCCGAAGTCACGCAATTCACCTTCTTCCAACAAATGGGAGGAATTGAATGCAACCCCGTCTGCGCGGAAATCACTTACGGTCCAGAAAGACTTTGCCTAATGCTGAATAACCAGCAATCATTCTGGAAAGACCTCCAATGGTCTGACTCGCTTTCCTACAAAGATGTGGACTATCAACTCGAACTCCAAGACAACGTCTACAACTTCGAAGTAGCTTCAACCGACATGCTCTTCAAAATGTTCGACATGTACGAAGAAGAATCC
>JAPLCS010000396.1 GCA_026392145.1 Fimbriimonadales bacterium
CGATTTGTTAACGCCAAGGTTGCATTTGTATCTGCAATCACCGGTCACGGTCTAGATGAGCTCAAAGAAGCCATTGACCACGAGTTGCAAGAATTCAAAGAGCCCTTCAAAGAAAGATCGGGTTGGTACATGCCAGTTGATCGAGTCATTCCGCTCAGCGGACGAGAAATTGTGGCCATCGGAGTGATTGCCGAAGGAGTGGTAAAGGTCGGAGAAGAAGCACAAATTGTTCCGAATATGGATTCCTGCAGAATTTTGGGAATCCGTTACTTTAATCAAGCTGCCACTTCCGCACAGAGGGGCCAACGAGTAGCTATAACGATTTCAGGCTCTAATCTCCATCTTGTAGGCAGAGGGAGCAACATTGGTTCTCCAGGTTACATGACTGAAACCGCCCTACTGGACGTCAAACTTGAATATCTCAAACCGAACGACCTCATTACAGAAGTGCACTTGTCAATCGGAGCAAATGATGTCGTGGGAAGATTATACAAAGACCAAAAGGACAGTAGCCGAGCACAACTCAGGCTCAGTAAAACTGTGGGAGCCAAAGAACTGCAACCAGTCATCCTACGGCACAACAGCAACAAAAAGCTTCTCGCAAGCGGTTTCGTTCTCCATGCTGAGGGTGAAACAAGAATTAAGAGAGATGCTCCAGTTGGAGATGCAGAAGCAATGCTTTTTGAACTTGTTGCAAATAGTCCGTCCGGCATCCTTACCAACGACATCTGCAACAAACTCAGGAAGACCCAACAAGAACTCGGAGATGTATTTGAAAAACTAATCACCGAACAAAAAATCATCAGCTTTGCCGGGCTATGGATGACCCCGATTTCATTCTTAACCGAAGCCCAAAAGTTTCTCCTCGCACTTCAAGAACTTCATGAAGCCTTTCCTACCAAAATTTTCCAACCACGCGAGGCAGTGGTCGCAAAAATGGAAAGTAATTGGTCAGCAAAGCCCCTCGACCGCATCGTCCAAAAGCTGGCTGACTTGGGCAAGATTGAAATGCATAACAATGGCATCAGGCTAAAAGGCTTCAAAATCACCCTTTCAGCCAAGCAAGACAGCTTCCTAACTCGAGTCGAAGAGGAACTTAACCAACACGGCCTCGAAATTCCTTACGCCTCCCAAATTGCAAAGCGCCTCGGGGTACCGGTGAAAGCGGTCGAAGAAATCATGACACTCGGATACAACGCGGGTCGCCTGGTGATGACTGCAGAGACGCTGTATTACACACAAATTCAAATTGAGACATTCAAGTCAATGCTCAAGGATCATTTCAAAGACGAAGCTTTCGGCGTGACTGAAATGCGAGATTTGTTTGGTACATCAAGACGATTCCTCATTCCAATCCTCGAATATTTCGATAAAGTTGGCTTTACCCAGCGGAACGATGACGAACGAAAAATCATCGGATAGTCATCACGCCTAAGCAAAAGCCACACCATAAGTACTTCACCTCATCGCGACAGATATAATCTGAACGTGAAACAGCGAGGCTGGTTGGTGGTACTCCTGATAGTTGCGGCAATTATTCCGTTTGCTGGACTATTTTCGGGTCGACAACTAGGTCCAACTGACCATATCCAAACCATGGTCACCCCAGAAAGCCCTGCGCCTACTACGGGATGGGATGTACTCCAAGCCGATGGCGTTCTTCAGTTCTATCCCTGGCGAGACCTAGTATTTGCAGCCTATAGGCAAGGTGAAGCCCCAATCATCAATCCCTATCAACTCGCGGGGCAACCTCTCACGGGTAACTCTCAGTCGGGAGGTTTTTATCCCCTTCACCTTCTTTTTGCCTTCATACCGCTCTCGACCCAACTAAAAATGGTGTTACTTGCCATCTTGCACGGAGTGATAGCAGGAGCGGGAATGTTCA
>JAPLCS010000038.1:0-1546 GCA_026392145.1 Fimbriimonadales bacterium
AGTCGAACTTCACCTTTTTTGATTTTTGCCTCGGCTTCGTCGATTGACTTGAGGTCTTTGATTTGAAGTCCTGCTTTCTTCATTGCGGCAACGAATGTCTTGGAGCCGTCATCTTTGACATTTAGTACGTGTATGGTGGGTTTGGTTGCCTTGCTAATACTGCTGAACACTACTGCAAAGAGGGACATGGTGAGGAAGATGCTGAAGATCGGGCCGAAAAACATGGCGCTTCGAACTCGCTTGTCGCGAAGCATTTCTCGCAGTTCTTTTTTGAAGATGATGAGGGTCCATTTCATGATGGGTTTTCTCCTGACTTGTAGCCAACAATGGAGAGAAAGGCTCGTTCTAGGGTCTGTTCGCCGGTTGATGATTTGAGGTGCTCGACTGTGCCACTTCCCATGATTGTGCCGTCATGGATACAGACGACTTGGTCGCATAGTCGTTCGACTTCGCTCATGATGTGGGTGCAATAGATAATGGTTTTGCCTCTTGTTCGTTCGTCCTCGACAAAGGACATTACGTCTTGGGACATTACAACATCGAGGCCGGATGTGGGTTCATCGAAGAAGAGGACTGCGGGGTCGTGGATGAGGGTTCGGGCGATGTTGACTCGTTGTTTTTGACCTGTGGAGAGTTTGTCGCAGAGACCGTCGGCGTAGCTTCCCATTTCGAGTCGATCAATGAGGAAACGAATACGTGACTGGAGTGAGTCGCCTGATAAACCGTAGAGTTCTCCGAAGTAATTCAGGATTTCTCTTGGGCTCATTCGACCGTAGAGGGCGGTTGAGGCGGACATAAAGCCGAGATTTTGACGCACTTTTGATGAATCGTTGATGGTGTGATGCCCACCTACCCATGCTTCACCGGAGGTGGGAGTAATCACTGTTGAAAGCATTCTGAGGAGGGTTGATTTTCCTGCTCCGTTCTTTCCTAGGAGTCCGAGGATTTGTCCGGGGTGGGCTTCGAGGGTAGCATCTTCGACCGCGATCACCTCACCTCGTTTCGGTTCAGAATAGACTTTTCGTAGGTTTTGGGTTTTGACCCCCTGCGGATTGCTTTGATTAGAAGTGAGTTGTGACATTGCTTGAAAATGATAATTCCGAACCTGAGGTCTGTTACTGGATTAGTGTGCAGAGAGGGCTAAACAAAAATGGATACGCTTTTGCGTATCCATTTGGTTTCATGTTTGTGTTGAGTTGTGACCTGAATATTAGGCTGGAGCTTCTTCGGTTTTCTTGCCTCGGCTCTTTTTGGTGGTGGCACCTTGCTCTACACCTACAGCACCTTCGGTGAAACCTGCTCGAATTTTGATTCGTCGAGAAAGTTCACCTTCTGAAATGGTGCTCCAGTTTGCACGGTCAAGTGCCCACTGCCATCCAATGTCTTGAGCTCCGTAAACGTATTCAACTCCGCCTTGGAGCACGTCGCTGAGGAGTGTTTTGAGGTCATCTCGGCTCTTGAGGAGTGCTTCACCTGCGGCGAGGTTTGGAGCTAAGCCAATGTTAACCAACACCGGTTCTTCTTCGACAACTGCGTTCTTAGCTAC
>JAPLCS010000038.1:1552-2065 GCA_026392145.1 Fimbriimonadales bacterium
ACTGCGTTCTTGGCTACTTTTTTCGGAGCGGTTTCTTCGATAGCGGCATTGACGGCTCGAAGGTGTCCTGACATGGAGACCATGAGTCTTTCGTTATCTTCTGGCCATTGGAAGTATTCGCCTTCGTAGACAGCCTTGGCATGACGTCCGGCTAGGCTCAGGGCAGAGGCAACCAAGGCGGCGTCGGCGGCAAGAAGCTTTGGAAAAGCTTTTCTGAGTTGATCGACAGAAGATTCGAGTTTTGTAAGGTTACAGGTGATCAAAGGTCAAAGCTCCGTGAGATTAAGGAGCAAGTATACCCCCGAACCCCCATGAACTGAGCGTAGTTGGTTGGAATTCAGATAAACTGCGTCTTAACATGGTTGGCTTCATGAACTCGTTGAACAAAGGAACGTGGATTGCGCTTCCTCTCGTTTTGGTATCGCTTTTGGTAGGATGTACGCGCAGTGGTGAGGGTGAAAATAATGGCACCAATTCTGCCGCTACTACCACTGGTTCTGCGCCTTCGGCAAG
>JAPLCS010000007.1 GCA_026392145.1 Fimbriimonadales bacterium
ATGAGAATAACGCCTGTCCAAGCATCGGTAATCATGAATGTATCTGTAGCGATAAGAGTGAAAGCACCAATGCCGAATCCTGAACCCAACAGTTCTGATGCGATTGTGACCACGAAGGCTACCTGAAGAGAAACTTGTATGCCCGAGAAGATTATCGGCCCTGCCGCGGGAATCCTTACCCGCACAAGGGTCTGAAATGGAGTCAACCTAAAAACTTTGGCAGTATTAAGCAGAGTTGGGTTGTTGGAATGCATACCTTGAATAACCGCGAGCATAGTTGGGAAAATAGCCGAGAATGCTATGGCAGCCATTCGCATTTCATAATTGAGTCCAAAAATCATTATGAAAATAGGTACGGTTGCCACTGGAGGAATTGACCGAATAAAGTCCACTGAGGGCTCGATATAGCGCGCAAGCCCTTGGTTGGTCCCGATTATGACACCGCCAACAAGTCCAATAAGCACCCCAATAGAAAAGCCAGAGAAAAGGTTTATCAGACTCGGTACAACATGAATGGGTACGTTATCGAAAACCCATAGAAAAACAAACTGATCCCAAATCACACTCAGCGGTGGGAAAAACGGGTCTTCGGAATTGGTGCTAAACACCCACCAGGCTGCAACCAATGAGAAAGGTAGCCAAAGGGACTGGATGGCATTGATTGATAGTTTTTTGATCATCAGTCAGTCCAAAAAACTATTTTGCGCTGTAGTCGAGAATAAATCCTTGCAAGACCTAGTCCTAGAACCCCAAAGATAATCACAATGGCGAAAGTTTGATTTGGTTGCCCAGATGATTGATAAAGCAGCATCTGCTGACCAAGGCTTGGTGCACCACCGATAAGTCCTGCAACCACAGCAACAATCATTGAAGCGGCTACTGCAATTCGAACTCCAACTGCAATAAATGGCAGGGCTCCGGGAATTCTCGCATGCCAAATTTCATCCCATTTGGTCATCCCATAGCACCGAAGGGTGTCCAGCAGCACGGTATCTAGATCTCGCACTCCATAGGCTGATTGAAACACCAGCATGAAAAAGTTTGCAAAGACAACTAGAAAGATTCCCATTTCGGTAGTTGGCCCAAAAACCAAGATAACGATTGGGATGATAACAATCGGGGGGATGACCTTGAAAAAATCTAAAACAGGCTTGAGGGACCTGTAAGCAAAAGGACTAAGTCCCACCAGTACTCCAGCTGGAATACCGAGCACAACGGATATTAGAAGCCCGGTAAGTGCGATGAACAGCGTTTGGCCAATCGCCAACCAGATTTCGGGAAGAACAAACAACGCCCCTAAGGCAGATATTGCATTGATCGCTGAGGGAAGGGAGCCGCCAGAAAGCGGTCCGAAGCTAGTTCCTAGCTGCCATAGCAGCATAAAACCAAGCATGGAAACCACACCAGGTAGGAATCTTCGGATAACGCTAATGGTGGCTCCCTTCACTCATCGTGATCGATTACCTAGAGAGGATCAACCCAGTCACCTTGAACTTCTTCGTCAAGAAGCCAAGTGTCCGCATCTTGTCTGCAACGCTCTGAATCTCAGCAGTTAGCACATTCGAAGGGTAGTAAGTAGGGTTGGCCGACTTTGCAACAGCGAAGGTTTGCTTCGTTAGCTTCATCGACGCCCGAACAACAGCGTTCAGGGTTTTGGTTTCCATGCCTGCTTTGTTAGCAGCGTAGATTGAAGTCTGGAAAGCCTTCACAGCAGCAGGGTTAGCCTTGGCAAACTTTTCAGTGGTTACCCAAACGCCAACTGCTCCACCTTCGGTGAAGAACTGAGTTCCAGGACCCTTCAAAGCAGCC
>JAPLCS010000325.1 GCA_026392145.1 Fimbriimonadales bacterium
GATTGCCCCAAGAATGCTGTTCCTTTAGCTTTAGCGTTGACTTCCACCTTGGCGGTATTTGAGATCAACCTGAGCCGCACAACATCTCCTCTTTTTATTTGTGGTAATTGAGTGATGTCGTACCTAAGGTGCAGCGAGTTTGCGAGTTTCCCATCGACTGAGATGTCCACCGTAGTTGAGATATCTGATGGATTCAGCTGGGTATTACTAACTTCAAAAGAGACGGTTCCTGGGGGGACCATCATGCTGTTGATTTTGCTTTTGGGTTCTAAAATGGTATCGACATTCAGCTTTTTCTTGAATGCCTCCTGAACAGCGGTGGCAATTTCTTCTGGACTGATGCGCTGCGCTTTGCGTTCTACGACAGCTCCAGTGGGAACGGTAAGACTTACTTGGCGCATGTCAACGCCCTGCGAAGAGATTAGTGCCTTCACGAGCAATGTGGACAGACTCTTCTTTGTTCCCAAAATAGGCGACTTCCCGAGATCAACACTTTTAAGTTTCTCGACAAGTTGGGAGTCCCCGGATATGTCAGCAACATCCCCAAGGGTTAGCATTTCAGTGTTAACTTCAGAAGTGAACTTAACTTTGACTTCTGACTTTGCTACATTTTTGGTGCTTGCGTTGTAGCCATTTGGAGGAAAGCCATATGGTTTCGATTGAAGAGTCAAAGTATTGGAATCGCTATTGTGTGGCTTAACTATTGGTCGGATAACTCCAGCAAGTCCTTCACCTGGTGCAGCGACAGTGGCTTTTGTTGCGGACAGTGAGAGCAATCCAACGGGTTTGAAACTAGGCATGTCTGTGAACATTGCGAGGACAATTGAACCAAGCTGTTTTTCTCTGCCAAAGATAGAGCCAGAGATTTTTCCATCGAGGCTGACTGTTAACTTAGTTGCCTGTTCAGGAACTAACACCGCGGGTAATAACGATGAGCCATCGGCGGCCGAGAGCTTGCCGTTGGATACGATTAATCTTACTTGTCGTGCATAAGCAACTTTGTTGCCACACACAAACCTAAAGTAGCCTTCACCGTCCACTTTGATGCTCAAAGTCGGTGACGCCACGGTTTGAAGAAAAAGGAGACTAGCGAGCATGATTACCTCTTAAGTTGATTGAGTACGTTGAGCATGTCGTCTGATGCCTGGATTGCTTTCGAATTGATTTCGTAAGCGCGTTGGGCTGAAATCATCCGAACCATTTCATCAACTACTGAAACATTAGATCCTTCGAGGAACTTCGACTGGATAACGCCAGTTCCGTCGAGTCCTGGAATCAAAAGATTGGCGGCACCACTGCTTGCACTTTCAGTCCAAAGGTTTTGACCTGCTCGCGTTAGACCTGCAGCATTTGGAAATACGGCGAGGGTAATTTGCTCAATAGTTTGAGTGCCTTGATCTCCAATCTTTGCGGAAACCCGTCCGTCTGCACTAATGCTAATTTCGGTTGCATTGGCAGGAATCGTAATTGCTGGCTGAAGTGGATAACCACTTGAGTTCACCAACAATCCGTTAGAGTCTTGCTTAAATGATCCGTCACGTGTAAATGCAAATGTGCCGTCTGGCAGGAGCACTCTGAAGAAACCATCACCCGTAATCATTAAGTCAGTTGGGTTACCGGTCGGAATGGCACTTCCTTGGGTGAAGTCGTTTGCGGTTGCCGAGTTCATTGCACCGAGACCAAATTGTATTGCCCCAGGTGTTCGAAGATTTTGTCCTACTTCGGTTCCACCACTCTGCAGAGTTTGATAAATTAAGTCTTGAAACTCAGCTCGCTGGTGTTTAAATGCAGTCGTATTGACGTTTGCGAGGTTGTTCGCAATAACATCCAGATTCAGCTGTTGAGCAACCATACCGGTTGCAGATGTATTTAATGATCGTAACATATTTGCTTTTTCTCATCTGCCTGGCTCTCCTTTGCTGATTCTTGCCTCGCTTCCTGCTTGGCTTCAAGTTAGTTGTCGGTGGTTACCGCAATTTCACTAGTGTCGGTTGATCGTTTCGATCAGTTTTGAAGTTAATTCATCTTGGTTTTGGATGGATTTTTGGCTTAATTCGTAGCTACGATTAATCTTGATTAGGTCAACCATGGCTTCTATTGGCTGCACATTGCTTCCTTCAATATTGCCAACAAGTAACTTAGCGTCTGTGAGAGCAGTGGGTCTATTCCCACTCCACAAATTGCCCCCGGCTTTGTTGAATGTTCCGTCAAAAATTCCTAATTTAGCAATGGGTTGACCACCTTCCAAAACTTCGCCGTTCGGTGAAATTTCGAGCTTTCCGGTACCTTGGTACGTAATTTTGTTTCCGCGGTCGTCAAGGACGTTGTGTCCTTGTGAAGTCACTAACTCTTGATTTGAATTGACCTTGAATGAACCGTCTCGCGTGTACATCACCTGTCCATTAGCCATTACTGAGAACATGCCAATTTCAGAATCCATTGCGACGTCAAGCGGGTTGCCAGTCGACTTCATTGTCCCCACGGATTTGTCAACGGACTGCAAAGTAGAGGACGGTCCCTCGCTAAGGGAGCCGACAAAGTTGCCTCTACCGCCACTTGCGAATTGACGCTGTCGTAAAACGTCTGTAAATCCAAGAGTATCTTTCTTGTATCCGTCCGTACCTGCATTTGCAAGATTGTTTGCAAGGACATCCATCCACTGACTTGTGGCCATCATGCCTCTCGCTCCTGTATAAATACCGCGGTTCATCCCGTCTTAGGCTTCGGTATTTTTACTGTGTAGCTTTAGGGCATCAAATTCACAATTAACTTTAGGTTTTGAACCTTGAACTCAAAATAGATGAGAAATTGATTTTGAACAGACTGCAAAAAGTGTCTTTTTGTTAAAATCGCTGCTCAGATTGCATCGAATCGTTATAGTAATCGAGTTGTTGGTTTAGTTGTGCATGTACGTACTTAAAACTGCCAGGGCGAGCTTCTTTGCTGACTTTCGAAAGATGTTTAAACCCATTAAATAGCGATTGGGCTGCTTCATCTGAAAATCCCATTTGAGTCAGAATTCGAGATCGTGTTTTGTGAGCGATTGCCATGTAAGGTGATTCGGAATCTGCCCATTTCCAATAAGCATCCCAGTACTTTTCCAGATGATTGAGGCCAGCAGTTGGGTTTCCTACTTCACCACAAAGGTGGGCCACGATATGTACTTGGGCGTCAATTTTCAATGTATCAGGTTGACTTGATGCTGGAAGTGGGTTAGCAAAAAGTACTTTTTCTGCTTCTTGATACATTCCTAAATTGACAGCGAGTTGGCACAGGACACTTTTTCCCCATACTTTTGAAAACTTAAATCTCATGACAGCTCGTTCAAAAGTTCCGTAAGTGTATTTAGAAGCCAGTCTCAAGGGAGCATGTCGAACTACCGCGAGATTCTTCATGATGATTAGGTTTTCTGCCTGGAGACTTTCTCCAGGCAAGATTTGGAGTTCCGAAATGATTTGCGACGTAAATGAGAAAAGTTCCTCGTTTCGATGCGCACTCATTAAAGCATCTGCATACAATTCAGCAACTGCAATAAGGGAGGGTCGCCACGTTGGATCAAATGTCCATCGTGATTTGATTATTGCCACGAGAAGGGCGATTTGAAGCATATCTGCTCCTTCAGTTAGATCCTTGAGTGATGGAAGAGAAGACTCAAATTGCTTCGATTGAGTGTAATTAAAGGTGGTGGAGATTACTTCAAGAGTCGATGGATTGTTAATCTGGAGAAATTTCTCTTCTCCAGAAAAAGTACATAACAGGCGAAAAAGACCTGGAAGTGAATCTGAGGATGGAAGCTTATTCCCGCTTTCCCAGCTTGAAATTGCTCCCTGAGTAACGCCAATCTCGTTGGCAAGCTGTTTTTGTGAGAGATTTTGTCTGAGTCTGAGCCCGCGGATGGCTTCGCCCTGAAAAGTTCTTACAGATGTGTTGTCAATCGTAATTGAGGATAAGTGGGAGCCCTGAAGGAATTTAAGGTGCGCTACCTCAGAGCTCGTGGGTTGAAGAAGATTCATTAGCGACTCAAGTCGTTTTGCATTGGGGCAGTGTGTACCAGTTTCCCAATCGCTTAAGCTACTTACAGCAGTTCCTGAAAGCTTGGACCACTTCGTCGCCTTTCATACAAATATCGTAACAGAACGAAAAGTAATGGTCTATTCGTTTTTTCGGAAATTGGAAATATGTACAGAATAGTGGAAGTCATCATCTGCATAATAACTGAGCTTATGATGTAGCTGCCGCCACTTACTCTCGCGTGGGCTTTGATATTGTTATCATGGCTGTTATGCTGATTGGGGAAGCGGCAGTGCTCAGATTTGACGCTGAGTAGCCTCAATTGAGAGTATTTTCCATCCCTCAGAGAAATATGAGGAATACTAGAATCCGATGTCAAGGCGAAATGCACTTATTGTATGGGGCGGATGGGAAGGTCACGAACCTGAGATAGTGGCTCACTTTTTTGCAGACATATTAAAATCGCAAGATTTTGATGTCACTGTTTCATCAAATTTAGATTCTTTCGCCAATGAATCGCTGGTTTTTAGTCAGCACTTGTTAGTTCCTGTTTACACAATGAGCAAGATTACGAGTGAACAGTTTGAGCCCATTCGAAAGGCTGTTGCTGAGTTAGGAATCGGGATTGCCGGTTGTCATGGTGGTATGTGTGATGCCTTCAGAGAAAACACTGAATGGCAGTTTATGACTGGTTCTCAGTGGGTTGCTCACCCGGGAAATGATGGTGTTCATTATTCGGTCAACATAAACACATCAAATCCCCATCCCATAACAGATGGATTAAGTGACTTTGAAGTTGTGTCGGAGCAGTATTACTTGCATGTCGATCCAGGTGTCAATGTGTTAGCTACAACGGACTTTCCGTTACCTGGTGTGGATGGGCCACACACTGACAATCCTTGCAAAATGCCACAGGTTTACACCAAAAAATATGGCAAAGGTCGAGTGTTTTACAATGCGCTTGGGCATCGGGCAAAAGTATTGATGGCCGATACACCACGTGAACTTATGAGGCGCGGATTTCTGTGGGCAGCGAAAGAGTAGATTACGAATTGAACTAGCTGAGACCGCGCAATCGGTTGTAAAGATTTATAATTTTTCGAACGTAATTTTGAGTCTCGCGGTAGGGCGGAACGCCACCGTATTTCTTTACGGCTCCCGGTCCTGCATTGTATCCAGCAAGGGCAAGTTTTAAATTATCCAGGTTGGATTCTGTTACATTGTATTTATTGAGAAGGCGTTTTAATAATCCCACAGTGGCGTAGATGTTTTCGTTGGTGTCGTAGGGATTTTTTACACCGAATTCCTGTTGGATTTCTGGAATCAGTTGTCCCAATCCCATTGCCAGCTTGTTAGAAGTAGTTGATGGGATGAAATCACTTTCAGCGATAACGAGCGCCACAACAAGTCGAGCATCAACGTCATAGTGAAGGCTCCATCCGATAATTGCCTCGGCAATTTCCTGAGCTTTGCTTTTTGACAGCCGTTTATTATGGTTTTGAATAAAGTCTGTATAGGCGCCAAGAACATTAAGGTTAATGGTTGATGGACGCTTAGCCGCTGAACCACGTGAAGAGTTTGTCGTGTTCCTTGGTTGCGTGGAAGCTTTAGGTGGGGTAGTTGAAACAATTTTGGGGTCGTATTTGGCCACGTCATACTCGCTGGCGACCGCAATAAAGGTTAACTCAAGTGGAGCAAACTCATTACTTCGATTTGCCTGAACAATCATTCTTGCTTCAACAGGATTGCCTTTTATCCAATCCGGTACTTTCGGTGAGGTTACGACCTGTTCGCCTCCTTCGGGATATTCAATATAGATGCTAGACTTGCCATCGAAGTCCATAGTGCCTTTGGTCGAGCATCTGATTTCCAAGGCTCTTCTTCCTACCAACGCATCTAGAATCTTGGTGGGCACAGGTTGGAT
>JAPLCS010000100.1 GCA_026392145.1 Fimbriimonadales bacterium
TCCAGCAGAATCGCCTTCATAGGAGCCGTCTTTTTCGCAATTCTCGCATATACAGTTGCCGCATCCGTAGGATTTGTCAACCAATCTGGACTCAGTTTTGAAATCGCCAAGTCATCCATGGGCTGATTACACAGCCAAATTCTTGCCAACCGCCTTCCATCGGTCATTACCACCCGACCACCTTGGTCAGTCTCCAAACCCATCTTCAGAAACCGAGTGTTGCCGTTCTCATCCTCGAACGGTGCGTTGCCATGTTCGCGAAGCCGAATGGTGCTTGCGCCAAGTTCCCGAACCCAACCCGCCATACCTAAATGAGCAAATACCCAAGGTTGAGAATCTAGTTCTAACCAGAAATACTTCCCTATCCGACCTACATTCGTTACCGTTCTATCAAGAAGGACACTCTCAACATGAGTTTTCGGCGTCTTCTTTAAGACAATTTCATCGTCAGCGATCTCAGCTCTCACGATTTTGTTTCCCACCAACACACGTTCAAGTATCCGGCGGACCGTTTCAACTTCTGGCAACTCTGGCATGTTAAGTAGTGTATCAACTCGCAACCAATGCACGCTGAAACTAATCATCAAACACAATCTCACACAAATCTCTCTCGTAGTACTCTAACGACATGGCGATATTCGAAGGAGAACGTTCGGACTACGGTTTCGGGACACTTGAACGCAAAGACCTCTTCGATGACCCATTTCAACAATTCAAATTCTGGTTGGATGCTGCGATCGCTCACAACATCCCGGAACCTTCGGCAATGTGCCTATCGACGGTAAGTGAGCAATTGCAACCATCAAGTCGATTTGTACTTGTTCGCGGAATCGATCACGGATTCATCTTCTACACCAACTACCTCAGTCGCAAAGCGAATGAACTAGAATCCAATCCACATGCATGTCTAAACTTCTGGTGGGCAACACTAGAGCGTCAAATCAGAATCGAAGGAAGGGTCGAAAAACTTTCCGCAACCGAATCCGACGCCTATTTTAATAGCCGTCCTTTCGAAAGCCAAATTGCCTCCGCCTCAAGCCCACAAAGTCAACGAATCAACTCCAGAGATGTACTTGAAGAGAAAGTCCAGGAATTGCGACGCGGCGGAGAGGAAAACCTAGTTCGACCAAAGCACTGGGGCGGCTACCGACTCGTACCCTCCTACTTCGAATTCTGGCAAGGTCGGTCAGCACGGCTCCACGATCGTTTTGAATACACCCTGCTAGAAGACGGCAACCATGATAAATCCACGAGCACAAAAGCGAACCAGCCAACTGCTTGGGAAATCAACCGGCTCGCACCCTAATTCTGAGTACTACCCACAGATTCAAATCAACTTAGCAGGCGAATGAAGTTACCCCTTGCGAAAAGGTTGTTGACACGGGTATAACTTACGATTGCGTCGGGCTGTGCCTGACGAAATGAACGTGCTTCCTAGCGCGTTCGGCAGGGCGACCCCGGTCCCGACTCGACTCAGAATTGAATCGAAACGAGGAGAACGTAGGGCAACGCCAGTGAACACTTCTCAATTTTGGAGACGTTTCCGACATGTCGAACGGTGCGTTGAAGCGGAGAAAAAACTATGCTTCCTGGCATTATTGGTAAAAAAATAGGCATGACCCACGTCTTTAACGACGATGGGAAAATGGTGCCCGTTACCGTCGTGGAAGCGGGTCCTGTCTACGTTACTCAGCTTAAGTCGCTGGATAAAGACGGGTACACCGCAGTCCAAGTCGGATACGGAGACGCCAAAGAAAAAAATCTTACATTCCCCAAGTTTGGGCACCTGAAGAAGGCAGGATTAACCAAAAACCTTCGAACCCTGAAAGAGTTCCGAGTTGAATCAACCGACGGTCTTGAATTGGGTCAAGAAGTTAACGTTTCCATTTTTGTAGACGGTGAAGCAGTTGCAGTTACCGGATTCAGCAAAGGACGAGGCTTCGCAGGTGGCGTCAAGCGATACCACTTCAAAGGTCAACACATGACCCACGGTTACATGACTCACCGACGACCGCTTTCAAACGGTGCGACCGGTCCACAAAGAGTTTTCAAAGGCAAACGAGGTCCAGGCCACATGGGTGACGCACAAGTTACTCAACGAGGTCTCAAAATCGTTCGAATCGATGCAGAACGAAATTTACTTCTCATCGACGGTAGCGTCCCAGGCCCTAACGGAGCCGAAGTCATCATCAAGAAGGTGAGCAGATAATGGCATCAATCGAAGTAAAAGATAAAAGCGGCAAAAAAGTTGGCAAGCACGATTTGAGTGCAACCCTGACAACCATTTCCGCAAGCCACACCACCATTCACAGAAGCGTAGTTGCTGAAGAAGCAAACAAGCGACAAGGAACCCAAAGCGCGAAGACTCGAAGTGAAACTCGCGGTGGTGGCCGAAAGCCGTACAAGCAAAAGAAGACCGGTAATGCCCGACAAGGTACCATCCGAGCTCCTCACTATGCACACGGTGGTATGGCACTTGCCGTCAAACCTCGCGACTACAGCAAGAAGATCAATATCCGAGAGCGACGAGCTGCAATCCTTAGCGCATTTGCAATGCACGTTGAAGCAGACAACGTAACTGTTGTGGACAGCATCAAGTTTGCCGAACCAAAGACAAAGGATGCGACTGCATTCCTCAACGCTTTGGGGCTAGGTGAAGCAAGACGCGTTCTTGTTATCCTTCCTGAATACGACGAAGTGGCTCTCAAGTGCTTCCGAAACCTTGGCAATGTTGTGGTGCGAACCGCCCCAGCAACCGTCAAGCGAGGAGAAGAAGGACCGAAGACTCAGGCATTCAGTGCTCGAGACGTCCTCGTTGCTCACAAAATCGTTGTTGCAAAAGACGCCCTCGCGAAAATCGAGGAGGTATGGGGCTAATGCTTAATCCTTACGATATCATCATTGCGCCGCACCTGACCGAAAAGTCAGTCGCGCTATCCTATGGCGATCCTAAAATCAAGGAAGAAGCCAACATCGTCCGAAAGTACACCTTTATTGTAAAGAGGGATTCCAACAAGATTCAAATCAAGGCGGCAATCGAAGCTCTCTATAACGAAGGCAAAAAGAAGGGAGAAGGCATCGAAGTCACCTCCGTTCGAACTATTAAAGTCCTCGGGAAATCAAGACGACGCGGTCGAAGCGTTGGCTATGAACCAGACCGCAAGAAAGCCGTCGTCACATTGGCGAAAGGTCAAATGCTGGAGGATTACGGAGTCTAACCATGCCAGTACGAAAGCTAAAACCAACCTCACCAGGACGACGATTCCAGTCGGTTTCAACCTACTCGGAAGTCACCAAAGGTAAACCAGAAAAAAGTCTGACGACTTCGTTGACTAAGTCTGGCGGTCGAAACAGCTACGGTCGATTGACCATGGCAAACCGTGGCGGCGGTAACAAGCGTCGCTACCGAATCATTGACTTCAAGCGTCAAAAGGATGGAGTGGTTGCAACAGTAGCCGCTATTGAATACGATCCGAACCGAACCTGCCGAATCGCGCTCCTTCACTACACCGATGGTGAAAAGGCATACATCTTGGCTCCAAAGAACCTCGGAGTTGGACAAAAGGTTGAAAGCGGTGCTCAAGCAGACATTCTGCCCGGCAATGCACTTCCACTTAAAAACATCCCACTCGGTACCCTGGTTCACAACATTGAGTTGAACCCAGGACGAGGCGGACAAATGGTCCGATCCGCGGGAACCGCAGCACAGGTCATGGCAAAGGAAGGTGACTATGTCACCCTCCGACTCCCATCTGGCGAAATGCGAATGGTTCACAACACCTGCCGTGCAACGGTCGGTGAAGTCGGAAACGCTGAACACGAAAACGAATCGCTCGGTAAAGCCGGTAAGTCAAGAAACCTTGGCCGAAAACCACACGTTCGAGGCGTTGTCAAGAGCCCACGCGACCACCCACACGGTGGTGGTGAAGCCAAATCGCCAGTTGGACGAAAGAAAGGTCCAGTTGACCGATGGGGCAACAAAGCTCTCGGTGAAAAGACTAGGAGCAACAAGCGAACGGATCGATTCATCGTCCGACGCAGAAAAGGAAAATAAATTTGAGTTCGCCCCGGTTGAAGACAAAATCGACAACTGGGGCAACTCCTCGTGCACTGCCCGCAAAAGGAATAGCAATCGCTGGAACTGGAACGACGGTCACCACAGGAACACTAAATGGCAAGATCATTAAAAAAAGGCTACTTTGTCGACGACCACCTTATTGAAAAGGTGGACAAGATGAACGCCTCAAACGAAAAGAAGCTCATCAAAACATGGAGCCGAAGGTCAACAATCATCCCAGATATGATTGGACACACCTTTGCGGTTCACGATGGACGTAAGCACGTCCCTGTTTTCGTAACCGAAAACATGATTGGTCACAAGCTCGGAGAATTTGCTCCGACCCGAACTTATAAGGGTCACCAAGGCGGGATCCCAGAAAGAGGCGCGAGACTTCGCTAAGGAACATCATGGAAGTAAAAGCAACAGCTAAATACATGAAAGTCCAACCTCGAAAGGTTCGGATCATTGCAGACGAAGTCAGCGGGATGCAAGCAGCATACGCAGCCCACAAACTTCGACACCACACGAGCAAGAGCGCTAAGCTACTTCGCAAGGTTCTCATTTCTGCCATGGCAAACGCAGCAGAAAATCATAACCTTGAAGTCGAAGGCCTCAAGATCGCACGAATTGAAGTCAACGAAGGACCACGGCAAAAGAGAATCCAAGCACGAGCAATGGGTCGAGCCAACCGAATCTTAAAGAAGACCAGCCACATCACCGTGGTTGTCGAAGAAGATGAAGTCAAGCCAGCGGTCAAGCCACACGGTACCAAGGCCAAGCCAAGACCTACTTTCGCAACCACTAAACCGGCTGCTAAGAAGGTAACAAAGGCCGCCAAAGTAGAAGAAGCTCCAGTCGAAGAAGTAGTTGAAGAAACCGTTGAACTGGCAGTTGAACCAACCGTGGAAGAAACAGTGATTGAGCAGGCCGCGCCTGCCGAGGAGAACGGTAACTAATGGGTCAGAAAATTCACCCAGTGGGCCTGCGCGTCGGCGTTATTCGCGGTCATGACAGCCATTGGTTCTACAAGAAGAAAGGATATGCAGAAGCGGTCAAACTCGACCATGACATCCGCGCTTACATCAAGAAGCGGGTTGGTCTTGGAAACGTTAGCCGAGTCGAAATTGAACGAGCAGCCAACCGACTGAAGGTCAACATCTTCACAGCACGGCCAGGCGCTATCATCGGAAGAGGCGGAAAAGGAATCGATGAGTTGACAGATACGCTCAACCAACGAGTTCGAAAAACTGACTCAACATTGGTGGTTCAAATCAATGTCAGCGAAGTTCGACAACCAGAACTGGACGCACAAATCGTTGCAGAAAACGTTTGCGCTCAGCTCGAAAAGCGAATCAGCCACCGACGAGCTATGAGACAAGCAATGACCCGCGTCGTTCGATTGAACGGACGAGGTATCAAGCTCCAAGTCTCAGGTCGATTGAACGGATCTGAAATCGCTCGAACCGAAAAAGACAAAACCGGAAAGATTCCACTCCATACACTGCGAGCGGATATTGATTACGGATTTGCCGAAGCTCACACTATCTACGGAATCGTGGGATGTAAGGTCTGGATTTATAAGGGCGAAGTCCTTCCAGAAAAGAGATTGCGAGAACTCGATGAAATGAGAACCCAGCAAAACGAAGACCGACGAGGTCGACGAGATGGCGGAGATCGAGGACCACGACGAGATCGAGGACCACGAGAAGGTGGACCAAGAGAAGGCGGACGAGCATTTGGATCTAACCGAACCGAAGAAGCACCTGCCGCTGCACCTGCAGAAGGAGAACAAGCCTAATGTTGATGCCTAAACGAACCAAAGAAGGCCGAAGAAAGATGTTCCGAGGTCGGATGAAAGGTCGAGCCACACAAGGTAACAATGTTGACTTTGGCGATTACGCCATCGTTGCCATGGAACCAGCATGGGTCACCAGCCGACAAATCGAAGCAGCTCGTATCGCAATGACCCGACACATCAAACGAGGTGGTAAGGTCTGGATTCGAATCTTCCCCCACAAGTCGTACACTAAGAAGCCACTCGAAACCCGGATGGGTAAAGGTAAAGCAGGGGTTGAAGGATGGGTAGCCGTCGTCAAACCAGGCAGAGTCCTCTTCGAAATGAACGGAGTAAACGTGGACCTTGCAAGAGAAGCTATGCGACTCGCCATCTACAAGATGCCGATGCGATGTAAGTTCTTTACCAAGGACGAACTGGAAGCGTACAACCGACTGAATAACTTCGGTGGGAACTACACGCAAGACGAAGCACCAAAGGAGGCAGCCGCCGAATAAGGAGGCTTTGAAATCACGATGAAAAATCTCAAAGCAAAAGATCTCCGGAATCAAACCGTGGAAGAACTCGAAGCGATGGTTCTCGCAGAGCAAGCAGCAATGTATAAAGCTCGACGAGACCTCGTCTTCCGACAACTCACCGATACCGCGAGTTTCAAAGTTCGACGTCACAACATCGCCCGAATCCTCACGGTTATCGGCGAAAAGAAGAGAGCTTCTGAAGGAGCAAACGCGTAATGGCAGAGAACTCAGTAAACCGAAACCGTCGTAAAACCCGACAAGGAATTGTCGTTTCCAACAAAATGGAAAAGACAGTCGTTGTCAAAATCGAACGACGAGTACAACACCCTCTCTATGGAAAGGTCGTTATCCGAACTGAAAAGTTCAAGGCACACGACCTCCTCAACTGCGACGAAGGAGACCGAGTCGAAATCATGGAAACACGCCCAATCTCGAAAGATAAAAAGTGGCGAGTAACCCAGATTCTCGAAAAGGTCAAGTAATCAATCGGTTCCGATAAGCCGAAAAGCTCATCGGAACCCACTCTTCAAGCCTACTGCCCAACGAGGCAATGGCCGCTGAACAAGGAAAGAAAAAATGATCCAACAATTTACACGATTAAAAGTTGCGGACAACTCGGGTGCACGTGAAGTCATGTGTATTCGCGTTCTCAAAGGTTCGCAACCACGCTACGGCCGCGTCGGAGACGTCATCGTAGCTGCAGTAAAAACTGCAACCCCAAACATGCCCGTCAAAAAGGGAGATGTCGTTCGTTGCGTTATCGTTCGAACGAAAACTGCCTGCCGACGAGCTGACGGATCCACACTCCGATTCGATGAAAACGCCTGCGTTGTCATCAACCCAAACAACGGAGAACCACGAGGAACCCGTATCTTTGGACCAGTTGCTCGAGAACTTCGAGATAGCAACTACATGAAGATTGTTTCTCTCGCTCCGGAGGTGCTGTAATGCCAACCAAAGCTGAACTCAAAAAACTCGCAAACCCAGTCAAGCTCAAAGTGCGACGAGGCGACAAAGTCATGATTATCGCAGGTAAAGACAAAGGTCAAATCGGTTACATCGCTGCTGTGTCACCCAAGGAAAACAAGGTAATCGTTCTCAAGGAAAACCCAGAGAACCCAGATCAGCCGCTTCCATTGAACCAGGTAATCAAGCACCGAAAGGCAAAGCAACAAGGCGAGCGAAGTGCACGAATCGCGCTTCCATCACCCATCAACATCTCAAATGTTATGGTTTTGGATCCGAAAACCGGGCAACCAACTCGAATTGGTCGACGCAAAGAAGGCGATAACCTCGTCCGCTACGCTAAGAAGTCTGGCGAAGTCATTAAAACCGACGATTCCAAGTAATCAAGTCTCCCCACAGAGACAGTCAACCGCCCTCGGTTGAAACGAAATAACGGTGCGAGTGAGGGCACTCGCACTCCTGGTCAGAAATCAGGAAATAAACCATGGCAAAGAAAACTAAAGAACCAGAAGTCCACGCACCAAGTGGAACCCTTCCGAAGTCACGACTTCGAGAAAAATACGCGAAAGA